>NZ_JASATG010000006.1:0-228792 GCF_038440195.1 Pseudoduganella sp. OTU4001
GGGTTGGCGGCCGGGGACGGCAGCAGGCAGACGTCAGCGGCGGCGCCGACGGCGTTGGGGACAGGGACGGCAGGCGCCGCGGGCAGGTTCATCATGCTCAAGTTCCGGTTACAGCGTCGCCGCTGTCGAGGGCATAGGCCAGCCAGCCCTCTCTGTTATGGGTTAAATCGACAATGTGCTGGCCCATCTCGGCGGCGGCGCCATCGACTTTCGCCACTGCCGCGAGGTGCAGCTCCTGCAGCGCCGCCAGCGCTGCGCGCTCGGCCGGCGTCCACGTTCCCTGCGCTGCCAGCTGGGGCAGGGAGGAGGCCATCAAAGTGTTAATCGCCGCCAGCGCCGTCCAGTCACTGGCAGCGGTGGCGGCGCTCAGCTGCTGCGCCAGTTGCAGCAGCGTGCGATGCCTATCCATGTTTTTCGTGTACTCCCTGCCAGCCGGCGCGGATGGTGGTCAGCAAGCCCACCACTTCGTCGATCACGGCAGGGTCCATATCCACGCCGGCCCGGTACAGGCGGGCCGCACAGTAATCGTACAGTTTGCCCAGGTTGGCCACCACCTCGCCGCCCTGCTCGAAATCGAGCGAGCTGGCGAGGCCGTTGATGATCTGGGTGCACTTGTCCAGGCTGACAGCTTTCTGTTCGTAGCGCTTGCCCACGATATGGCCGCGGGCGCGCGCCAGTTCTTCCAGCAGGCCATCGGTCAGCACCAGCACCAGTTCGACTGGCGTGGCGCGGGCCGTCTGGGATTCCAGGTTGGTGGCGTGGTAACTGCCGTAGGCGTCGTGATTCATTGCTTAATGCTTTCAGGTAGACGATTTGCTGAACAGCGCGTCGAACATGCTCGTCGTGCCGCTCATTTGCGATTGCAGGCTTTGCAGCTGCGTGAACTGCGCCAGGTAACGCTTGTAGGCGGTGTCGTACTGGGTTTCCAGCAGGGCCTGGCGGGTGGCCAGGGTCGCTTGCAGGCGCGCGTTGCTGTCCTTGCGGCTGGCCAGCTGGCCGGTGCCGGCCTTGGTCCAGCTGTTGACCAGTTTGTCCAGGTCGCCCAGCACGCCGCCCGGCGCCACGCCGGTGGTCTTGCCGAAGATATCGTTCAGCGCTTCCGGGTTGGCGCTAATCGCCTTGTTGAGGCGCTTGGTGTCGAGCGACAGGGTGCCGTCGCGCTGCGCCGATACGCCGAAGGTGACCAGGCTCTGGCCGCCGGTTTCGGTGCGCAGCACCTGCTGCATGCGCGCTTTCAGCGCGGCCAGGCCGGCGTCGTTGGCGTAGATGCCGGCGGCTTTGCCGCTGGCCGGGTCGCCGGCGGCCGACACTTCCTTGAAGGTGGCGATCAGCTTGTTCCAGGAATCGACAAAACTCTGCACATTGGCGGCGGTGCCGGCATCGTCGCGGCCCACGGTCAGGGTCACCGGATTTTCCAGCGCCGCCTGGGCCTTGGTGAAGGTCATGCTGACGCCATCGATCAGCTTGAAGGTATTGGTGGCTTGCTCGATGCGGTTGGTCGGGTCGCCGCCCTGGGCGCCGATCCACACCACGGCGTTCTTGGCCGTCTGCAGCACCACCTGGTTGGCATTGTCGAGCGAGGCGGCCAGGCCGGCATCGGTCAGCTGGCTGGTGTCGATCCCGGTCACGGCATTGTCGGCGCCGCTCTGGGTGGAGGTCAGCACCAGGCGGGTCTGGCCGTTCACCGACATGGTGGAGGCGGTGACGCGCGAATTATTGGCCGCGTCGATATTGATGGCGGCAGCGATTTCCTTGGCGGTCAGCACATTGTCGTGGTTGCTGTCCGCATTGGCCAGGGTCACGGTGAAGTTGCTGCCGTCGGCCAGGGTCACCACCAGGCTGCCCGGATTGGCGGCCGAGGTGTCGGCGATGCCGTTGTACGAGATCTGGCCCGCAGTGGCCAGTTGTTCAACATAGAACTGGTAAGTGCCCGGCGCCGCCGACGCATCGGCCGTGGCCGTGCCGATATCGGCACTGAAGGTTGCCTTGTTCGCAATAACCGAGCTCTGGCTGCTGAGCGAAGACAGCGCGCTGCGGAAGCTCGTCATCGCACTGCTCAGCTTGGTCAGCGCCGCGGCCACAGCCGTCGCGCTGGTAGTTTGGGCGGTCAGGATATTCTGACGGCCTTCCACGGAGAGCTGGGCCAGGTTGGTGGCGGTGCTCTTGGGGTCGAAAGTAGGTGCGGTAGTTGCCATTTTCTCGTGCTCCGAGGAAATTTAAATGAAGTGTACCAAGGTATCAGGCGACCAAAGTAGTGACTTCATGAAATATTCCGTTGCAGCGCTCATTTATGCCCGCGGTACCACAATTGCGTTGCCAATTCGTCATGCTGCTTGCGTTCCTGCGAGCGTTGCGCCGTGACGGCCGCATGCTGGTGCTTTTCCAGCACCTGGCCCAGCACTTCGCGCTTGACATAGGCGGCCGTCAGCGCGCGCTGCGACACGGCCATGTCGGCCTCATGCATGGACAGGTTCAGTTTCTGGTGCGCCGCCATCTCCATCACCCCCTGCTTGTAATCGCCGCAGTTGAGCGCCAGGGCCATCGGCAGCTTGCCCGAAGCGCCGCTGCTCTCGTACAGGCTGGTGAGCTTGTCGAGCGTCTTCTGGTGGCGCTCGCGCAGCTGTTCCTTGGCGGCCAGGTCGGACTGCAGCTTTTCCACTTCGGTGTTGCGCAACTCGACCAGGGTCGACAGGCTGCGGATGGTGTGCTTGGAGTTCATGCCATCAGTCTTTCAAGTTGAGCGACGCATGCGCTGTAAGGGGCCGGTTCCTTGGTCCCCTGGCAGAGGAATTCTTCGATATGCGGGTGCAGGTTGACTGCCTTGTCGGTCACCGGGTCGGCGCCGGGCACGTAGGCGCCGAGCGGGATCAGGTCGCGCACCCGCTCGTGGCGCGCCATCGAGGCCTTCAGCGCGCGCGCCGCCAGCATGTGCTCGCGCGTGATGACGTGGTTCATGCAGCGGCTGATGGACGCCGCGATATTGATGGCCGGGTAGTGGCCGCGCTCGGCCAGTTCGCGCGTCAGCACGATGTGGCCGTCCAGGATCGCCCGCGCGGTATCGACCACCGGGTCCTGCTGGTCGTCGCCTTCGGCCAGCACGGTGTAGATGGCGCTCATGCTGCCGTGCTGGTTTTCGCCGTTGCCGGCCGATTCGACCAGCTGCGGCAGGGCGGAGAACACGGACGGCGGATAGCCCTTGGTGGCAGGCGGCTCGCCGAGCGCCAGCGCCACTTCGCGCAGCGCCATGGCGTAGCGGGTCAGCGAGTCGACCAGCAGCAGCACGTTCTTGCCCTGGTCGCGGTAATGGGCGGCGATCGAATGGCACAGTTCGGTGGCCATGATGCGCATCAGCGGCGATTCGTCGGCCGGCGCGATCACCAGCACGGCCTTGCGCAAGCCTTCCGGGCCCAGTGACATTTCGACGAATTCGCGCACCTCGCGCGAGCGTTCGCCGATCAGGCCGACCACCACCACGTCGGCCACGGTCTGGCGCGTGATCAGGCCCAGCAGCACGGACTTGCCGACGCCGGAGCCGGCCATCAGGCCGACCCGCTGGCCCTGGCCCAGGGTCAGCATGGAATTGATGGCGCGCACGCCCACGTCGAGTGCTTCGGTGACCGGTTTTTTCTTCAGCGGGTTGATGCGCGGCGGCTGCGCTTCGAGCGGGTGTTCGCCTTCCAGCTTGCCCAGGCCGTCGATCGGTTCGCCCAGGCCGTTGACCATGCGCCCCAGCCAGCCTTTGCCGATCTGCAGGCTGACCTTGTCGGGCGACGGCAGCACGCGCGCGCCGGTGGTCAGGCCGATGGCTTTTTTGAACGGCATCAGGAACGACAGTTTTTCGCGGAATCCCACCACCTGCGCATCGAGCCATTCGCCATCCACGGTCTCGATCTGGCAACGTTGGCCGGTATGCAATTTACAGCCCGCCGCCTCCAGCAGCAGGCCGGACGCGCCCACCAGCCGCCCGGTCGGGGTGGCCAGCGGAACGTCGTCGAGTTCCAGCTTGCGCAGTGCGTCTGCAATCATTCTTCGCTCTCAGCATCGTCGCCGCCATCGGCAGCCTGTAACTGATTATCGACCTGTTCCATGACAGCAGCAAGACGCTGGTGGCAGCCGGCATCGACTTCGTTGTCGCCGGCACGAATCCGGCATTCGCCGACGTCGAGGCGGGCGTCGCCGATCAGGTTCCAGCGCTTGGCGCGCTTGGGATCGACTTCCATGATGCGTTTGACTTCTTCCGGATTAAGGAAGACATCGATTTCTTCGCGGGTCGGCGGCATCGAGGCCAGGGTCTCGTCGACCAGGGCCATGATCTGTACCGGCTGCAGGGCCAGCTCGGCGCGGATCACATTGCGCGCCACTTTCGCCACCAGGTCCACCACTTCCTTGCGCTGCGCCGCGCGGTAGTCGGCGCGCAGCTTCTTCAGCGACTTCAGCATGCCGTCCACCGGACGCGCCAGGTGGTCGAAGCCGACCAGGGTCTCCTGGCGGCCTTCCTCGCGGCCCAGCTCGATGCCTTGCTGGCGGCCGGCTTCGAAGCCGTCTTCCTGGCCGCGCTGCAGGCCGATTTCGTAGCCGTCGCGCTGGCCTTGCTCGAAGCCTTCGCTGACCGAGGCCTGCCATTGGGCGGCATCGGCCATCTGGCCCTGCGGCTTACCGTTGTGGCCGTGCTGATGCACGTACTGCTGCAGGGGCGGGAAGCGGTAGGGACGGAATTGCTTCATCACTCGACCACCGTTTCGGCGAACAGCTGCACCTCGACTTCGCCGGCGTCGGCCAGCGCCTTGACGGTGGCCATGATTTCCTGGCGAGTCGCTTCGATACGCGACATCGGCACCGGACCGGCGCGCCGCATCATGTCTTCGAACGCCTGCGCCTGGCGCTTCGGCATGGTCTTCAGCACCGCATCGCGGATGGCCGGCTCGGCGCCCTTGAGCGCGATCGCCCACTGCTCCAGTGGCACTTCCTCGATGATGCGGGTGAGGGTGACTTCGGTCTGGGTCGACAGGATCAGGAAGTCATACATCGACATTTCGATCTGCGCCACCACGTCCGGATCATGGGCCCGCAGCAGCTCGACGATCTGGGCGCGGTTGCCCGGCAGGCGGTTCAGGATCTCGGCCACCTGGCGCACGCCTTCCACGCTGGTCGATTGCGAATCGAAGGAGGACAGGCAGCGGTTCACCAGCTCTTCCAGTTCCAGCAGCAGGTCGCGGTCGATCTCGTCCAGGCGCGCCATGTTCAGCAGCACCAGGTCGCGCCCTTCCAGCGGCAGCGCATCGAGGATCTGGCCGGCCAGCGCCGGCGGCAGGAAGGCCAGGAACACCGCCTGCATCTGCACGTGCTCGTTGGAGATGAAGTCGGCCAGCCACTTCGGCGAAGCCCACTGCAGGCGCGCCATCTTCGGCCGCAGCTCGTCGCCGTAAATGCTGTTCAGCACGGTGTTCGCGATATCGCCGCCCAGCGCCAGGTCCAGCGAGCGCTTGAGGAAGGAACGCGACGCGCCGTGCACGCCGGACTGCTGGCGGTAGTCGTCGAAGAAGGTCTGCATGGCGGTCTTGACCGCCTCGACCTTGATGCCGCTCATGCGCGACATGACCTGGGTCACTTCCAGCAACTCTTCGCGCGACAGGCAGCGCAGCACCGCCGCCGCCGGCTCTTCGCCGATCGACAGCAGCACGATGGCGGCTTGCTCGACCGGGCTCAGGCTGTGCTCGGCATCCTGCTCGAGATTATTGTTGGTGTCGGCCATTTTTCTGCATCCATTGTTTGACGACTTCGGCTACGCGTTCCGGCTCTTTCTCGGCCAGGACCTTCAGGTGATCGACCATCACGTCCACTGGCGAACCCGGTGGCGGCAAATCGTAGTTTTCCAGCAGCGGCACCATCGGCATCTGGCTGCCTTCCAGCGCACCGGCGGCGCCGGTCTTGCTGCTGCCGACGGCCGGGGTTTCCGGCGACGCCAGCGCGGCGGCTGATGCGCCTGGCGCGCCCGGCACCGGCGTGGCGGTACCCGGGATCGGGGTCGCTTCGGCCTGGGCGGAGCGCGCCGCGCCGGCCAGGGCAGGCTTGGCGGCCACCGGGGCCGGCGGCGCAAAGCGGCCGGTAATCAGGCGCAGCAGTGGACGCGCCAGCAGCAGGTAGCCCAGGATCAGCGCTACCGCATAGCCCAGCCAGTTGACCGAGTCGACCACCGTGTCGCGTTCCTGCCACCATGGGGTCTCGGCCGCCTTGGCCGGGAAGTTCATGGCGCTCACCACCAGCTTGTCGCCGCGTTCCTCGTTGATGCCGAGGCCGTTGCGCAGCACCTTGTCGATATTGGCGATCTCGGCGTTGGTCCAGCCGGTCTTGGGGAAGGGCGCGGCGGCATGCGCCAGCACCACCGCCACGTTCTGGCGCACCAGGCGGCCGCGCGCCTTGCGGGTCTGGGTGATGCTGCGGTCGTAAGCGTACTGGCGGGTGGTCGCGTTCTTGCGCGCCGTGCCTTCGCCGGGCGCACCGCCTTGCGCACCGGCCGCGGCATCGGCCGCTTGCTGCTGCGGCGGACGGTTGGACAGGGTGCCCGGCACGCCCATGGCGATGCGGTTGCGGTCCTGCTCTTCGCGCATGGCCTCGCTGGTGACTTTCGGATCGGCGCCGTACTTCTCGACCGTCTCTTCGACCTTGTCGTTGTCGACATCGGCCGTCACGCTGACGCGGAAATTATTGTCGCCGACGATAGGGCCCAGCAGGCCCTTGATGTTGGCGCGGATTTCATCCTGGCTGCGCTTGGCGTTCTCGTTGCCGGCGGTGGAAGCGTCGAACGGTTCGCTCAGGTCGACGTGCGACGACAGCAGGTTGCCCGACTGGTCGACCAGGCTGACGCGCGCCGGGCTCAGCGAAGCAACGCTGCCCGACACCATGTTGACGATGGCGGCGATATGTTCCGGCGCCAGGGTGCGGCCCGGCTTGGTGGCCACGACCACCGATGCGGAGGATTTTTCGCCATCGCTGGCGACGAAGGAGGTGGACTTGGCGATCGACAGGTGCACGCGCGCATGCGAGATCGCATCCAGCGTCATGATCGACTGCGCCAGCTCGCCTTCCAGGCCGCGGCGGAAGCGTACGTCCTGCACGAATTGCGACACCCCCAGCGGGTCGTTCTTGTCCATCAGTTCCAGGCCGGCCGGCAGCTGGGCGGTCACGCCTTTCGCCGCCAGCATCATGCGCACCTGGCCCAGTTTGCCTTCCGGTACCAGCACCTGGCCGGTCTCCGGATGGATGCGGTAGGAAATTTTCTCCGCATCGAGCACGTTCATCATGTCGGCGGTGGCGACTTTTTCGCGCTGGCCGAACACCGGCTTGTAGCCGCTCTGGTCCTTCCACAGGACCATCAGCACCAGCGCCGTCAGGCCGATCGCCAGCAGCAGCAAGGGATACAGGTTTTTCAGTACGGCGGGCGGTACGGCTGGCGCCGCGGCGCCGCGCCAGCGTCCCATGGCGGACTTGATATTTGCAATCACGTCTGGTCTTTCGAAAGAGGCGAAGATAGGTGCAGCTTATCGGCTTACAGCGGAAGCTTGATCAATTCGTCGACGGCGCCCATCACTTTGTTGCGTACCTGCATCAACATCTGGAAGGAAAGGGAGGCTTCCTGGCTGGCCAGCATGGCGCCGACCAGGTCGTCGCTGCGGCCGGCATCGACGTCGGCCATTTTCTGGCCGGCCTCGACGTCCTGCGCGTTGACGCCGGCGATGGCGTCCTGCATGGTCTGGGCGAAGGAGAAGGTGTTGTTGTTGTGCGGCTGGCCGGCAAAGTTGGCGGCGGGCGCGATGGCGTGGGCCTGCTGCACCAGCCCGGATGCTGCGTTGTTGAGTGCCGCCAGATCGGCCTTGATCAGGCCCGCGAATTCATTTGCCATAGAACACCTCAGTTTGGTTGCGCCACCGCTTGCACATCGTTACCATTGGTACATCAGGCTTAGCTCCAGGCTAAGCCCTGAAATGTTAAATCGTGCTGCAAGGCAAGAAGGATAGTAACCCGATTTCGCTCTCGTAACAACCGCTTACAAATTGCAAAACTTCTTATAAATCATGCATTAAGCTTCGTTTATTCAAAGCTTCCTTGTGATTCTTGCATCAACTTAGCTTACCTGCTGGCAACTTTTCTGTAAAGTCTTTTGCGCCAGCGTGTAACTTGATTCATGGCAATACCGAGGGATTTCGGTTATTCTACGCTTCCGAGATCATCCTGAGCGGATTACTTTGCGATACGATGTGATGCAGATGGATGGCCAACCATGAATACCACACAAAGCACTGTGCATTACGAAGTTCTTGACCCTTGCTTGCTGGGACGGCCGGTACACCGGCTGCCCGTGTTCGCCGCGCAGCTGCGCGAAGACCTGGCCCAGGCCATGCGCCTGAATGTGCACCGCCGTTACTGGGGTACTTTCCAGGTGGACGATGTCGCATTCAGCCGTCTCGACGGCAACGAAGCGCGCCAGCGCTGGCTCGGGTTTGCCGCGCCCGCAGGCCAGATTGCCTTCGCCATGGAGCGCAAGGTTTTGCTGAGCGTATTGAATTTCCGCTATGGCCGGGCTGCCAAGCCCAGCAGCTCTACTGCCGTGCTTGATCCGGCCGTGGACGAGCAGGCGGTACGCGTGACCGCCACCGAAGAACGTCTGGCCGTGGTGCTGGGACAACAGTTGGCCGGCACTTTGGCCGCGCGCATTGAAAGCAACCTGCCAGCGGGCAGCCGCGATGCAGGTGAAGATGAAAGCGTCAAGCCGGGCGCTGCGGCACAGCCCGGCAAGGGCAGCTGGGTCATTACCGTCAGCCTGAGCGACGGCGATTTGCAGGGCAAGGTCTGGTTCGCGCTCGATAAGCAAGTGATGGGCAATGTGCTGCATGGCTTGCTGCCCGAGCGCGACACCGGTACCAAGAGCAACAAGAATCCAGGGCCGCTGGCGGCGCGGCTCCAGGTTGGCCTGAACGGCCGGCTGGTTTCCAAGGAAACCACGCTGGGCGCCATGTTCGACCTGCGTGTGGGCGATGTGATTCCCATCAGCCTGCACAGGGCAGACGTCATGCTCGAAGACTCCCGCCTGTTTACAGCTGCGGTAACTGAGCACAAGGGCAAACTCTGCTTAACCAATTTCGAAGATATCGAATGAATATGATGAATGTGAACCCGAACGGGACCACCGACGCTCTGCTGGACGACATGTCGGAGGAAATGATCATCGACCAGGTGTCGCAGGAGCTGGGTGAGGTACCCGCCCCGCGCGGCGCTGGCCGCCGCGACCTGCCGGCCATGATGCGCAAGATCCCGGTGACGCTGACGCTGGAAGTGGGCTCGGCGCGCCTGTCGCTGCAGGACCTGATGCAAATCGGTCCGGACAGCGTGGTGGAGCTGGACATGCTGGCCGGTGAACCGCTGACCATCAAGGTCAACGGCACGGCCATCGGCCGCGCGGAAGTGGTGGTCGCCGGTGAAAACTACGGCCTGAAGGTCATCGATCTGGACGGGTTGAATCTCGACATGATGGCGCCATGACCTTGCGCCGCCTGATGCCCGGCCTTGCGGCCGGGGCAGTGCTGCTATGCGCCTGCGCGCCTGCGTGGGCCCAGGATTTGCTGGCCGGGGTAGTGCCCGGCGCCAAGACCGAGCTCTCGGTCAAGATGCAGATCCTGATCATCATGACCCTGCTGGGCCTGCTGCCCATCATGGTCATGATGATGACCAGCTTTACCCGCTTCGTGATCGTGCTGACCCTGCTGCGTTCGGCGCTTGGCCTGCAGCAAGGCCTGCCCAACCGCATCATCACCGGTGTGGCCCTGATCCTGACCTTGCTGGTGATGCGTCCGATTGGCGACACCATCTGGCGCGACGCCTTCGTGCCGTATGACCAGGACAAGATTGGCTTGCAGGATGCGCTGAAGATCGCGGAAAAGCCGATCTCGCGCTTCATGCTGGCCCAGACCAGCAAGGCTTCCCTGAAACAGATCGCCGGCCTGGCGGGCGAAGCCAATGTGGCGCTGCCGGCCGACCACAGTTTTACCGTCAAGCTGGCGGCCTTCGTGCTGTCGGAACTGAAGACCGCGTTCCAGATCGGCTGCCTGCTGTTCATTCCCTTCCTGATCATCGACCTGGTGGTATCGTCGGTGCTGATGGCGATGGGTATGATGATGCTGTCGCCGCTGGTGATTTCGCTGCCGTTCAAGCTGCTGCTGTTCGTGCTGGTGGACGGCTGGACCCTGACCGTCAATACGCTCGTGACGAGCATACAGGCCTATTAGATGCTGACCCCTGACGTGGCCGTCGACCTGGTGGTCGAAGCCCTGCACATCGTAATGATCCTGGTCATGGTGCTGGTGGTGCCAGGCCTGGTCGCGGGCTTGCTGGTGGCGCTGGTGCAGGCGGCAACCCAGATCAACGAGCAGACGCTGAGCTTCCTGCCGCGCCTGCTGGTCACCCTGCTGGCGATTATCCTGACGGGACGCTGGATGTCCGGCTACCTGATGGATTATTGCGTCTCCATTTTCCAACGCGCCGCCACCCTGGTCGGCTAGCGAGCCATGGAACAGGTCCTGGCAAACCTCCTGGTCTGGCTGACCGCCATCTGGTGGCCCTTTGTGCGCTGCATGGCCATGCTGAGCGCGGCGCCGGTGCTGGGCGAGATGCTGGTACCGGTCACCATCCGCATCCTGATTTCGCTGGTGCTGGCGATCGTCATGCTGCCGCTGACCGACGGCCAGGTGGCGCAAGGCATCGACCCGATTTCGGTGCAGGGCGTGGCCGTCACCATCGAACAGGCGGTAATCGGCTTCGTGATCGGCCTGGCCTTCCATTTCGCGATGTCGGTGATCTCGCTGCTTGGCTACCTGGTGTCGAGCCAGGTGGGCTTTTCGATGGCGGTGATGAACGACCCCACCAACGGCACCATGTCGGATGTGGTGTCGGCCCTGCTGTCGATGCTGGCCATTGTGGTGTTTTTCTCGATCGACGGCCACCTGGTGCTGGCCGGCGTGATCGGCCAGAGCTTCAAGGCCTGGCCGCTGGGCGGCGGCTTCCATCCGCTGCTGCTGCAAACGGTGGCCTGGAACGTGGCCTGGATCTTCTCGGCGGCCATGCTGCTGGCGATTCCCGTCGTGTTCTCGGCCCTGGTGGTGCAGATCGGCTTCGGTTTCCTGAACCGCGTGGCGCCCACGCTCAACCTGTTTGCGCTGGGCTTCTCCGTGATCACCATCTTCGGCCTGATGATGCTGGGCCAGGTGGTGCGTTTCATCCCGCAGCATTACATCCGCATGTCGAACCGCGTGCTCGACATGATCCAGCAGCAGATGGTGCCCCATGGCTGACGACAGCGCCGGCGATAAGTCAGAAAAGGCTTCACAGCAGAAGCTGCGCAAGTCGCGCCAGGAAGGCCAGGTGGTGCGTTCGCGCGACCTGGCGACGGCGATCGGCATCCTGGTCTCGCTCAAGCTGTTCGTCTACATGCTGCCGTCCTACCTGATGGATTTCCGCGAAATCTTCCACCAGTCGTTCGCACCGCTGGAAGGCGAGGGCGCACTGGACAACGTGATGAGCACCGTCTGGCTCAGCTCCGCGCTGCTGCTGGTGAAAATGCTGCTGCCGCTGTTCGTGGTGCCGCTCTTCATTGTGCTGGGCGCCATGGTGCCGGGCGGCTGGGTGATGAGTTCCAAGAACCTTGAACCCAAGCTGGAACGCTTCAATCCCGTGACCAACCTGGGCCGCCTGTTCACCAAGCGCCACGGTTTTGAGCTGGCGATCTCGATCGGCAAGGCCGCCGTGCTGGGCTGGGTGCTGGTCCATGTCGGCACCAGCAGCGTCAACGAATACACCCGCCTGCAGGGCCTGGGCCTGAACGAAGCCATGATTTCCGGCGCCAGCCTGATGCTGGACGGCGTGATGGGCATGGTCTCCGTGTTCATCATCTTCGCCATCATCGACGTACCGGCCCAGGCCTACTTCTACGCCGAGCAGCAGAAGATGACCAAGCAGGAGCTGAAGGAAGAATACAAGTCGCAGGAAGGCCGGCCGGAAGTACGCCAGCGCATCCGCCAGCTGCAGCGCGCCCTGGCCGAACGCGCCGCGCGCAAGGTGGTGCCGGGCGCCGACGTGGTGATCGTCAATCCGGAGCACTATGCGGTGGCCCTGAAATACGACGACAAGCGCGCCGAAGCGCCGTTCGTGCTGGCCAAGGGCGTCGACGAGATGGCGCTCTACATCCGCAAGCTGGCGCAAGAGAACGGCGTCGACGTATTATCCCTGCCGCCATTGGCGCGCGCCATTTACAATACGAGCCAGGTCAACCAGCAGATTCCGGTGCAGTTGTACCAGGCGGTGTCCATGGTCCTGCACTATGTGCTGCAGCTGCGGGCGTTCCGTGAAGGACGCCGGCCGTCGCAGCCCAATCCGCTGGAAACGGCGCAGGTACCAGTTCCAACTTCGATGAGTGAGGCAGCAACCACATGAATTTCCTGAAGGCTCTGTTCGCGGAAGCGGGTCGCCACAAGATCGCCACGCCGGCATTCCTGCTGGCGATCCTGGCGATGATCATCCTGCCATTGCCGCCGATCCTGCTGGACGTCCTGTTCACCTTCAATATCGTGCTGGCGCTGATCGTGATCCTGGTCAGCGTGAACGCCAAGCGGCCGCTCGACTTCTCGGTGTTCCCGACGGTGATCCTGGCCACCACCCTGATGCGGCTGACGCTGAACGTCGCCTCGACCCGCGTGGTGCTGCTGCACGGCCATGAAGGCACCCATGCCGCCGGCCGCGTGATCGAAGCGTTCGGCCAGGTGGTCATCGGCGGCAACTTCGTGGTCGGCCTGGTGGTGTTCGTGATCCTGATGATCATCAACTTCGCCGTGGTGACCAAGGGCGCCGAGCGTATTTCCGAAGTGTCCGCGCGCTTCACCCTGGACGCCTTGCCGGGCAAGCAGATGGCGATCGACGCCGACCTGAATGCAGGCCTGATCAACCAGGAAAAAGCCACCTTGCGCCGCAAGGAAGTCGCCACCGAAGCGGACTTCTACGGCGCCATGGACGGCGCCGCCAAGTTCGTGCGCGGCGACGCGGTCGCCTCGATCCTGATCCTGATCATCAATATTGTCGGCGGTGTCGCCATCGGTACCCTGATGCAGGACATGAGCTTTGGCGACGCCTTCCGCCAGTTCGCCCTGCTGACCATTGGTGACGGCCTGGTGGCCCAGATCCCGGCGCTGCTGCTGTCGGCCGCCGCCGCGATCATCGTTACCCGTATTTCCGATTCCGACGCCAGCGACTTCGAAGCGCAGGTCGGCCAGCAGCTGCTGGCATCGCCGAACGTGCTGTTCAGCGCCGCCGCCGTGATGGTGATCCTCGGCCTGGTGCCGGGCATGCCGTGGGTGATGTTCCTCACCTTCGCCGCAGTGATAGGCTACGTCGCCTACCGCATGCGCGAACGGCAGGCGCACCCGGTCGCCGACAACAACCTGGCCGCCATCGAAGCCGCCCTGCGCGAAGAGAAGGTGCCCGAGCTGGAATGGCAATCGCTGCCCGTGGTGCAGCCGCTGCAGGTTTCGCTGGGCTACAAGCTGGTCGGCCTGATCGACAAGGCGCATGGCGAAGTGCTGACCAAGCGCCTGCGCGGCGTGCGCCAAAGCCTGTCCGAATCGATGGGCATGGTGCTGCCGCAGATCTATGTGCGCGACGACCTGGGGCTGAAGCCGACCCAGTACGCCGTGATCCTGGGCGGCTCGTCGATCGCCCAGTCCGAAGTCTTTGCCGACCGCCTGATGGCGATTCCCTCGCCGACGGTGTACGGCCAGGTGGACGGCATCCCGGGCGTCGAGCCCGCGTATGGCATGCCGGTGACCTGGATCGAAACCAAGGACAAGGCGCACGCGCTGGGCCTGGGCTACCAGGTGGTGGAAGCGCCAAGCGCGATTGCCACCCACGTGTCCAAGCTGGTGCGCGAATACCTGCCCGAGCTGTTCCGCCACGAAGACGTCGCCGCCCTGATGGAGCGCCTGACCGCGCTGTCGCCCAAGCTGGCCGGTTCCCTGGACAAGGCCCTGACGCACACCCAGCTGCTGCGCGTATTCCGCGTGCTGCTGCAGGAAGGCGTCTCGCTGAAGGACATCGTACCGATCGCCACCACGCTGCTCGATTCCTCCGAAACCACCAAAGACCCGATCCTGCTGGCCGCCGAAGTGCGCTGCGCGCTGCGGCGCCAGATCGTTTCCAGCCTGTTTGGCCAAAAGACCGAGATGCTGGCCTTCAACCTTGGTGGCGAGCTGGAAAACATGCTGCTTGGCTCCCTGAACCAGGCGCGCCAGAGCGGCAAGGTTGTGCTGGACAACTACCCGATCGACCCGCACCTGCTGGCGCAGCTGCAGGTGAACATGCCGGTCGCCCGCGAGCAGATGAAGCAGCAAGCCACGCCACCACTGCTGCTGGTGCTGCCGCAGATCCGACCGTTGCTGGCGCGCTACGCCCGCCTGTTCGCCCCCGGCCTGCACGTGCTGTCCTACAACGAAGTCCCCGAGAACCGCGAAGTCTCCATTATCGGCACCGTCGGCTAAAGTCGCACGGCTAAAGTCGGGGTCATGTCTGACATTCGGACATATTGCCACGAAGCTAGTTAATTCGATGTCTCAGAGAATGTAAGGTAAAGGTGAAACCGTGTCCAAGACAGACCTGCCGCTTGGGATCGATTTTTCGAAGCTGACGCCCATCGAGCATATGTTCGGGGATGATTTTGAGGAAACCCAGCAACTGGCGGCGCTGTTCGAGGAGGCTGAGCTGTATCTCGCGTCGTTCGCCGGGTGTGAAGCCATCAAGCGCGCCTATTTCGGCCTTGGTGTGTCCGATTTTATCGGCATCTTCCTGTTCGAGTTTCTGCCCAAGGATGAATCGAAGGAGCGCTTCCTGTGGGTCGTTACGGGCGATGTCCCATCCGCCTGCCTGGCCGCCGATACGTGCCCCGATCCCACCAGCGCATTGCGCGCCTATATCGAGCATGCGCGCGGCATGTGCAATGTGCGCAGTGTGACCTTGCTCGAAACGGTGGTGCTGAAACACTACACTCAGGACTCGGCCTGAACCCGGTATAGCCAGCTGAAGACGAAACTTGCCGCCAGCGCGCCGGCCAGTTGCGCCGCCACATAGCCTGTCACGTCCTGTAGCCGGATGCCGGCCACGGTGCCGCTTGCCGCGCGGGCGAGCGTGAGCGCTGGATTGGCGAAGGAGCTGGAAGCGGTGAACCAATATGCCGACATGATGTACACCGCCACCGCAAACGGTGTCGCGGCCGGCCGGTAGCGGGTGCAGCCGATGATCACGCCAATCAGGCCAAACGTGGCTATGAACTCGCTCCACCAGAACGCTGCGCCGGTGCGCGCCAGCGTTGAGGCGGCGAATACCGGCTCGCCGAACATGGCATGCGCCGCGGCCACGCCGGCGAAGGCGCCCAGCACTTGCGCCGCCATGTATTGCGCTGCTGCGCGCCAGCGCATGCTGCCTTGCCACGCTTCGGACAAGGTGACGGCGGGATTGAAGTGGGCGCCCGAGATGGCGCTGAACGCGAGGATCAGGGCCAGCAGGCCGGTTGCGGAGGCCATGGCATTGGCCAGCAGGGCGAGGGCGGCGTGGCCTCCCGCCAGGCGGCCGGCCATGATGCCGGAGCCGACCACCACGGCCAGCAGCAATGCGCTGCCAAGCGCTTCAGCTGCCAGCCGGCGCGATAGCGTCATGCCTGTGCACGTACCGCGTCCACCGCGTCGAGAATCGCTTCGCCGGTGGCTGGCGCGCGCAGCGGCGGGTTGACGCGGTACTCGCCGACCGAGGCAATCGCGTCGCGGATCGCCAGGAACACCGAGAATGGCAGCAGCAGCGGCGGCTCGCCGACCGCCTTGGAGCGGTGGATGCTGTCGAACGGGTTGCGGTTCTTGAACAGGCGTACGTTGAAGTTCTCCGGGCAGTCGGACACGCCGGGGATCTTGTAGGTCGATGGCGCGTGCGTCATCAGCTTGCCGTTCTGGTTCCACCACAATTCCTCGGTGGTCAGCCAGCCCATGCCCTGGATGAAGGCGCCTTCCACCTGGCCGACGTCGATGGCCGGGTTGAGCGAGTTGCCGGCGTCGTACAGGCAGTCGGCTTGCAGCAGCTTCCATTCGCCGGTCAGGGTGTCGACAATCACTTCCGACACCGAGGCGCCGTAAGCGTAGTAGCCGAACGGGTTGCCGCTCATGGTCTCGCGGTCCCAGCTCAGGCCCGGCGTGGCGTAGAAGCCGTCGGACCAGAGCTGCACACGCGCCAGGTAGGCTTTCTGCACCAGATCGGCGAAGGTGACCACGGTTTCGCCTGCGTACACTGTGCCGTTGGCCAGCACGACTTCCTCGGCGCTGACGCCAAAGCTGCGCGCGGCAAATTCCACCAGCCGGCGGCGCAGCGTGGCGGCGGCGTCCTGCGCGGCCTTGCCGTTCAGGTCCGCGCCGGTGGAGGCTGCGGTGGCGGAGGTGTTGGCGACCTTGCTGGTATCGGTGGCCGACGCGCGCACCAGTGCCAGCGGGATGCCCAGTTCATGCGCCACCACCTGGCATACCTTGGTGTTGATGCCCTGGCCCATTTCGGTGCCGCCGTGGTTCACCAGAACCGAGCCGTCGGTGTAAATGTGCACCAGCGCGCCGGCCTGGTTGAAGTGGGTGACGTTGAAGGCGATGCCGAACTTGACCGGCGTCAGCGCCAGGCCCTTCTTCAGCACCGGGCTGCTATCGTTGAAGGCGCGGATGGCGTCGCGGCGGGCGCGGTAGGCGGATTCATTCTCCAGTTGCGCCACCAGTTCGTGGATGACGTTGTCCTTCACCTTCTGGCCGTACTGCGTGACGTTGCGGCCTTCTTCGTCGTTGCGGCCGTAGAAGTTGATCTTGCGTACGTCCAGCGCGTCCTTGCCGAGGTTGCGCGCGATCTCGTCGACGATGTATTCGATGGCGATGGCGCCCTGCGGGCCGCCGAAGCCGCGGAAGGCGGTGTTGGACTGGGTATTGGTCTTGCCCGCCATGGCGCGGATATCGCAGTCCGACAGGTAGTAGGTATTGTCGAAGTGGCAGATGGCGCGGGTGGCGACCGGCGCCGACAGGTCGGCCGAGAAGCCGGCGCGCGACACCATCTGGACCTTGGCGGCGGTGATCTGGCCCTGGTTGTCGTAACCGATCTCGTACTCGTAGTAGAAGCAGTGGCGCTTGCCGGTCACCATCATGTCGTCGTCGCGGTCGGCGCGCAGCTTGACGGGGCGTTTCAGGCGGGCGGCGCTGACAGCGGCGCAGGCAGCCCACAAAGCGGACTGCGATTCCTTGCCGCCGAAGCCACCGCCCATGCGGCGGCATTCCACCACCACGGCGTGCGAAGGGTAGTGCAGGGCGTGCGAAACCACGTGCTGCATTTCGGTCGGGTGCTGGGTCGAGCAGTAGACGTGCATGCCGTTGCCTTCCTTCGGCACGGCGTAGGAGATCTGGCCTTCCAGGTAGAACTGTTCCTGGCCGCCGACGTGCAGGCTGCCTTTCAGGATGTTGGGCGAGCGTTCGAAAGCGGCTTGTGCGTCGCCGCGCGTCAGCCGCATTGGCGGTACGACATACGATTCGGCGGCGCGTGCGGCTTGCGGCGTCAGGATGGCTGGCAGCTCTTCGTACTGGATGTCGGCCTTGCGCGCGGCGTGGCGGGCGTGGTCGTGGGTGTCGGCGACGACGATGAAGACTGGCTGGCCGACGTATTCCACCTTCTGCTCGGCCAGGATCGGGTCGTCGTGGATGATCGGGCCGCAGTCGTTGGTGCCGGGGATGTCCTTGTAGGTGTAGACCGCCACTACGCCCGGCATGGCGCGCACCGGCTCCAGGTTCAGCGACAGGATGCGGGCGTGCGCCTTGGTCGACAGGCCCAGTGCGGCGTGCAGCGTGCCTTGCGCCTCCGGGATGTCGTCGGTGTAGACGGCTTCGCCCAGCACGTGCAGGATCGCGGATTCATGCGGGTGGCTCTGGCCGACTTCGGCCCAGCCCTTGGCGGCGCCGATGGTCATGAACGGTTCGGACTTGCTGTTCATGCAGCGGCTCCTTCCTTGTATGCGTAAGCGTTGACGTAGGTGTTGGATACCGCGCCTTCCGGCCGGCTCTCCAGCCAGAAGCGGCGCAGCAGGTTCTGCGCGGTGCGCATGCGGTAGTTGGCGGAGGCGCGCATATCGGTCAGCGGGGTGTAGTCGCGTGCCAGGGCTTCCATGCCGGCCAGCAGGGTGTTTTCGTTCCATGGCTGGCCGTTGATGGCCGCTTCGGCCTGCGCCGCGCGGCGCGAAGTGGCGGCCATGCCGCCGTAGGCGACGCGGGCGTTGTGCACCACGCCGCCATCCAGTTCAATCGAGAAGGCGGCGCAGACGGCGGAGATGTCCTGGTCGTAGCGCTTGGCCAGCTTGTAGGTGCGGAAGTGCTGGCCGGCTTTCGGCGCCGGGATGCGTACGGCTTCGACGAATTCGCCGGGCAGCCAGTCCTTCTTCATGTAATCGAGGTAGAAGTCCTGCAGCAGCAGGACGCGCTGGCCCTTGTCGGAGCGCAGCACGATCTCGGCGCCGAGCACGATCATCCACGGCGCGGAATCGCCGATCGGCGAGCCGTTGGCGACGCTGCCGCCCAGGGTGCCGGTGCTGCGGATCGGCTGGGAGGCGAAGCGCTGCCACAGCTCGTGCAGCGAATCGTTCGGATAGAGTTCGAGCACCGCGCGATAGGCATCGTCCAGCGAGACAGCGGCGCCGATTTCCAGCTTGCCGTCGACAGTAGCGATGCGGTGCAGCTCCTGCACCTGGCGCGTGTAGATCACGTCGCCCAGGTTGCGCATCTGCTTGGTCACCCACAGGCCGACGTCGGTGGAGCCGGCCAGGATGGTGGCGGCCGGCTTGGCGGCGCGCAGGGCGGTCATTTCATCCAGCGTACGCGGGGCGTGGAAGGTCTGGCCATCGTGGGTGTAGCTGAACATGCTGTCTCGTTGCAGGCCTTGCAGGGTGGCCTTCAGCGCTGCGCGGTCGAAGTCCACCGCCGGCAGCTCGCCCATGCGGACGGCTGCGTCGATAATCGGGCGGTAACCCGTGCAGCGGCACAGGTTACCGGATAATGTCTCATCGATCGTTTTGCGGCAGGGCGGTTTGGCGCTGCCTTCCTGTTTCAGGTACAGGCTCCACAAGGACATGGCGAAGCCCGGGGTACAGAAGCCGCATTGGGAGCCGTGGCATTCCACCAGCGCTTCCTGGACAGGATGCAGGCCGCCGTCCGGCTGCTTCAGGTCTTCCACCGTGAAGACTGCCTTGCCGTCCAGCGTCGGCAGGAACTGGATGCACGAATTGACGTTGCGCAGTTCCAGTTCGCCGTCCACCAGCGAGCCGATCACCACGGTGCAGGCGCCGCAATCTCCTTCGGCGCAGCCTTCCTTGGTGCCGGTACAGTGCAAGTCTTCCCGCAGGTGTTGCAACAGGGTGCGGGTTGGGGCGGCGGAATCGACTTCCTGCACGCGCCCCTGGTAGAAGAAACGAATCGGTTGGGACATCTTTACTACTCCTTACTTCAACCTGGGATGTAGATCAATTTGAACAGGAACACGCCAGCGACACACCAGATCATGGCGCTGACTTCTTTGTATTTCCCGGTCAGGAGTTTCAGACCGGCGTAGCTGATGAAGCCCAGCGCCAGGCCGTTTGCGATCGAGTAGGTGAACGGCATGACCAGCGCGGTGACCACGGCAGGCACGCTTTCGGTGGTCTCGGCCCAGTTCACCTCGGCCAGTTCGCGCAGCATCAGGCAGGCCACGAAGAACAGGGCAGGGGCGGTGGCGTAAGCCGGTACCACGCCGGCCAGCGGCGCGATGAACAGGGCTGCCAGGAACAGGCAGGCCACGGTGACTGCGGTCAGGCCGGTACGGCCGCCAGCTTGCACGCCAGCCGCGCTTTCGATGAAGGCGGTGGTGCTGGAGGTGCCCATCACGGAACCAGCGATGATGGCGCCGGAATCGGCCAGCAGGGCCTTGTTCATATTCTTTGGCAGCTTGCCGTCCTTCATCAGGCCGGCGCGCTGGGCCACGCCCATCAGGGTGCCGGTGGCGTCGAACAGTTCGACCAGGAAGAACACCATCACCACGGTGAACAGGCCGTGCGACACGGCGCCGACGATGTCCAGTTCCAGCGCGGTTGGCGAAATCGAAGGTGGGGCGGAGACGATGCCGTGGAACTCATTGCCGCCGAAGAAGAAGCTCAGCACGGTCACGGTCATGATGCCGATCAGCAGGGCGCCGGTAACGCGCAGGCGGTCCAGTGCGACGATGACCAGGAAGCCGACAATCGCCAGGATTGGCGCTGGCTTGTGCAGGTCGCCCATGGTGACGAAAGTGGCTGGGCTGGATACCACGATGCCCGAGTTCTTCAGCGAGATCAGCGCCAGGAACAGGCCGACGCCAGCCGGGATGGCGATGCGCAGCGAGGCCGGAATCGCGTTCATGATCTGCTCGCGGATGCGCAGCAGGCTGACGATCATGAAGCAGCAGCCCGAGATGAACACCGCGCCCAGTGCGGCTTGCCAGGGGAAGCCCATGCCTTGCACCACGCCGTAGGCGAAGTAGGCATTCAGGCCCATGCCCGGCGCCAGGCCGATAGGGAAGTTGGCATACAGGCCCATGATCAGGGTGCCGACGGCGGCTGCCACGCAGGTGGCCACGAATACCGAGTCTTTCGGCATGCCTGCGTCGCCCAGGATGGATGGATTGACGAAGATGATGTACGCCATCGTCAGGAAGGTGGTAATGCCTGCCAAGACTTCGGTGCGCACGTTGGTGCCGTGCTCACTGAGCTTGAAGTAGTTTTCAAGGAATTGCATTTTGGTTGTCTCCGTTTAGTTTTTTTCGCCCGAAATTCCGCATCTCCGTGCAGACAAATATGGCGTCTCGCGCTGCTTAAGTATCAATATCGTCTATGGCCTCCCTTTCAGCTTATATGCTGCTGCATATCTGCTATCTCGCTTCCGCTATAGTCGGCGCGAAACTGGCGCAGGAAGGAGAGCAGGATGCGCGCCGACAGATCGGCATCGTCATCGGTCATGGTTTCCAGCGGGTTGTGGCTGATGCCGCCGTTGCCGCAACGGGTGAACAGCATCGCCACGTCGGTGATGCGCGACATCAGCATGGCGTCGTGGCCGGCGCCTGAGGCCAGTTCGAAAGGCGGGATGCCGTGGCGTTCGACGGCTGCCGCCAGCTGCTCCATCAGCCACGGCGCGCAAGGGGCGCAATCGGCGGCGACGGTCTGTTCGACTTCGGCCGTGATGTGGCGTGCCTGGCACACTTTTTCGATGTGGGCCATGATGTCGGCCACCGCGGCATCGCGCGCGGCGTTGTTGGCGGCGCGGATATCCAGCGACAGGGTGCAGGCGCCGGGAATTACATTGGTGGAGCCGTTCGGCACCTGCAACTGGCCGACGGTGCCGACCAGCGAAGAATCCTGGTCCTGCGAGCAGCGCTGTTCGACGTAGAGGATGATCTCCGCGGCGGCGGCGGCGGCGTCCTTACGCATCGGCATCGGCGTGGTGCCGGCATGGCTGGCGACGCCTTTCAGGTTCACCAGATAGCGCTTGCTGCCGGCGATGGAGGTCACCACGCCGACCGGCAGGCCGTGATCCAGCAGCACCGGGCCCTGTTCGATGTGCACTTCCACAAAGCCGAGCAAGTCGGCGGGGTCGCGCGCGATGGCCGCGATGCTGTTCACGTCCTGGCCTGCTTCGGTCAGCACTTCGCGCAGCGATACGCCGTCGCGGTCGCGCAGCTCCAGCAGGTTGGGATTGAACTGGCCGATCACGGCGCTGCTGCCGAGGAAGGTGCTCTTGAAGCGCACGCCTTCCTCTTCGGCGAAGCCAATCACCTCAAAGTGGAAGGGCAGGGTTTCGCCATTCTCGTGCAGGTGCTTGACCACGGCGATGGCGGTCAGGATGCCCTGGCGGCCGTCGTACTTGCCGCCGTTGCGCACCGTGTCGTAGTGCGAGCCGGTGAGCAGGGTTTTCGCCTGCGGATCGGTGGACAGGTAGCGGCCCACCACGTTGCCCACTGCGTCGATATGGGCGTGCATGCCGGCCTCGCGCATCCACTGCGCCAGCTGCACGGCGGTCTTGCGGTGGGTCGGGGTCATGTAGGTGCAGGTCAGGCCCTGTTCATCCTCGCTCCAGGCGCCGATCTGCTCGGCCCAGTCCATGATGTCGCGGCCCATATGCGGCACGTATTGCAGCACCGCGTTCAGGCGCATTTCGGCGATACGGTGGATCTGGCGCAGCGCCTCGCGGTGCTCGTCTTCCACCTGGTTGCGCAGACGGCGGCGGAAAGCAGCGATGATGGCCTGGCGCGACAGGCCTTTGCCGTCGCCGCCTTTCACCGCCAGGATGAAGGGGAAACCGAATTTGTTGTTGTAGGAAGCGTTCAGCTCCTGCAGCGCCGCGAATTCCTCCGGCGTGCACAGGTTCAGGCCTGCCTTTGATTGCTCGCCGGTGGATTCAGGCGTCAGCTCGCCCGCCACGGCAGCCTTGCCGGCCAGCTCCGGGTGGGCGCGGATCAGGCCCAGTTGCTCGTCGTAAGTGGCGCGCGTGACCACCTTCTGCAGCCCCAGTTTCAGCTCGTCGATGGTGCGGAAAGGGCGCTGCGCGGCGGCGCGTTGTGGAATCCAGGGCGAATGCTCGTACAGGCCGTGCAGGATCTCGGCGAAGGTGTCGGCGTCGCAGTTGTTCAGTTGCTTAAGGCTCGTCATCGTGCATCGGGCCGCCACTAAGGGCGGCCCGCTCCGTGTTGGGTGTTCTGGGGAATGGCGAATTGATATTAGATGCCTGGCGCCCGTGAGATATAACGCCATGCTGATATGTGCTATTTCAACATCAGCCGCGCGGCAGCGCTGACCTGGGCGCGCAGCCATTTGTGCTCAGTGGCATGGTGGGCGCGTTCGTGCCACAGCTGGTAGAAACTGAGGGGAGGGAAGTCCAGCGGCACCTTGTAGGACTTCAAACCGAGCAGGTTTTCGTAGAAGCTGGCGAATTGCTTGCCTGACGTCAACACCAAGTCGGTCTGCTGGACGATGTAGGGCAGCATGCGGAAGTGTGCCGATTCCACAACAATATTGCGCTCCATATTCTTCTCGGCGAGGAAAGAATCGATATTGCCGTGGTAGCCGGGCAGGATTTGCGCCGGGCCGACATGCGGCAGCATCAGGTATTCCTCGGGCGTCATGCCGTCTTTCGCCGTGCGGCGCGCATAGGCGCTGTTGGCGCGCATCAGGCACACGATGGGGTCGTCGAACAGTTTGGAGATGTGCAGGTGCTGGGGCGGTTCGTCCCAATTCCCGACCACCAGATCCAATTCGCCATCCGACAGCAGGCGCACGTAATCGACGTCCGGCACCAGGGAATGGATCACCAGCCGGCTCTTGGGCGATTCGCGGCGCAGGCGGGCAATCACCTCGGTGAAGAACTGGGTATTCATATAGTCCGGCGCGGCGAGATGGAAGGTGCGCGCCTGTTCAGCCGGGACGAAGGCGGTTTTCGGACTGAACAGGGCTTCCGCCTCGTCCAGGATGCGCTTGGCGGTCTTCAGCAGGCTCTCGCCGTGTTGCGTCGGCACCATACCGCGCCCGCCGCGCACCAGCAGCGGATCGCCCGTCAGCTCGCGCAACTTGCGCAAGGAACCCGAGATCGAGGGCTGCGGCTGGTTGAGTTTAAGGGCCACGCGTGACACGTTTTTCTCCACCAGCAGCAGGTAGAGGATGCGAATCAGGTGGATATCGAGGTGTTCTGGCAGTCTGGACATCATCGTCTCCGAATACGGCTTATCTGAATTTATGGATGACAGGTTCGCACCTTCCGGGCTGCGAAACTATATGTTTTCAGCTATGCGAGTTATATAAATTTCGAAAGATCTCCCGCGCCAGCAACCGATATCGTTTCACCACGTTTCGTTCAACCTTAAATGGATAAAAAACATGGAGACTTTATTCGGACCTTATGGGGTGGAGTGGCTCAACCTGCTGGTACGCTGGCTGCACCTGATAACCGGCATCGCCTGGATCGGCGCTTCCTTCTACTTTGTCTGGCTGGACAACTCGATCCGTCCACCGAAGCCGGGCAGCCCGCTGGCCAAGAAAGGCGTGATGGGCGAGCTGTGGGCCGTGCACGGTGGCGGCTTCTATAACCCGCAAAAATACCTGGTCGCCCCGGCCGAACTGCCGGAAGACCTGCACTGGTTCAAATGGGAGGCGTATGCCACCTGGATCAGCGGCTTTGCCATGCTGTTCATCGTCTACTACTTCAATGCCTCGGCGATGATGATCGACAAGAGCGTGGCCGACCTGACCTCGGCGCAAGCCATTGGCGTTGGCCTGGGTACGCTGCTGGGCGGCTGGCTGGTGTACGACACCCTGTGCAAGACCAGGCTGGCCGAAAAGCCTGCGGTGCTGGGCGTGGTGATGTTTGTGCTGATCGTGGCGGCGGCTTATGTGCTGACCCATACGCTGAGCGGCCGCGCTGCTTACATCCACGTGGGCGCCATGATCGGCACCATGATGGTGGGTAATGTGCTGTTCGTGATTATCCCCGGCCAGCGCAAGCTGGTGGAAGCGATGGAGCGCGGCGAATCGCCGGACCCGATCTACGGCAAGCGCGCCAAGGTGCGTTCGGTGCACAACAACTACTTCACGCTGCCTGTCCTGCTGATCATGATCAGCAACCACTATGCGATGACCTATAGCCACGCTTACAGCTGGCTGGTGCTGGCGGCGATCATGGCTGCCGGTGTGCTGATCCGCCACTTCTTCAACCTGCGCCATGCGGGCAAGGTGTCGCCGGCGTATCCGATTGCTGGTGTGGCGTTGTTGGCGGCCGTCGCTGTGGCCATTGCTCCAGCGCCGCGTAAAGCCGTGGCTGCACCGGCGGTGGCCGCCGCGACTGCGGACGCCGACGGCCACGGCGCGCCCGGCGCCAGCCTCGCGACGGTGCAGCAAGTCGTCACACAGCGCTGCGCATCTTGCCACTCCGCCGCCCCGACGCAAGCGGGTTTCGCATCAGCCCCGGGCGGCGTGATGCTCGATACCCCCGAGCAGGTGAAACAGCACGCCGCCAAGATCTACCAGCGCGCGGTGCAGAACAAGGACATGCCCCTGGCAAACATGACCCATATGACTGACGACGAGCGCCAGATGATCGGCGCATGGTTCGAAGCCAGCGCGAATTTATAAGGAACTGAAATGAGCAAAGTAACTATCGACGGCTTCAACCTGACTGCCGAAGACGTATTGGCCGTCGCCCGCGACAACGCCAAGGTCGAACTGTCCGCCACCTCGCGCGCCGCGCTGAAAGAGAGCCGCGACTACATCGAATCCACCTGGATGCATGATGAAGCGCCGATGATGTACAGCTTCAACACCGGCGTCGGCCTGCTGAAGGACACCCGCATCAAGGTCGAACACATCGAGCTGTTCCAGACGCAGCTGATCAAAGCCCACAGCGGCGGCATCGGCGAACCGTTCTCGGAAGAGGTGAGCCGCGCCACCATGCTGCTGCGCGCCAACGCCTTCGCCAGCAACTACTCCGCGCCGCGCGTGGAAGTGGTGGACCGCCTGCTGGCCTTCATCAACGCCGGCATCCACCCGATCATGCCGCAGAAGGGTTCCGTCGGCGCATCGGGCGACCTGGCGCCGCTGGCCTACCTTGCCGCCGCCGTAGCAGGCTTCGACGAAGCGGAAGTGATGTACAAGGGCCAGCGCATGCCGGCCGCCGAAGCGATCACCAAAGCCGAAATCGGCCCGGTCAAGTTCGACCTGAAGGCGAAAGACGCCTCCGCCCTGATCAACGGCTGCACCGCCTCGCTGGCCGTGGCCGTGCTGGCCGCCAAGGATGCACGCGACCTGTTGACCGACGCCTGCCTGTCGCTCGGCCTGACGCTGGAGGCAATGCGCGCCGAGATGTCCGCTTTCGACCCACGCATCCAGCAAGCGCGCCCGCACCCAGGCCAGATCAAGACGGCCGCCGTGGTGCGCAAGCTGCTGAAAGGCTCCACCCGCACCACGCACGAAGCACGCGCCGTGCAATTCCCCGACGAGCTGCGCCGCACCGACATCCCATACACCCCGCGCATCCAGGACGTGTACTCGCTGCGCTGCACCCCGCAGGTGTACGGCCCGGTGTTCGATGCGCTGGATTACATCGACAACATCGTCAAGAACGAGATCAACTCCGCCACCGACAACCCGCTGATCTTCGGCAAGGACGGCGGCGGTTTCGAGATCATCTCCGGTGGAAACTTCCACGGCCAGTACCTGGCGCAGGCGATGGACCTGCTGGCGATGGCGATCACCGACCTGGGCAGCATCTGCGAACGCCGCGTCGCCCGCCTGATCGACCCGACCTTGTCGTGGGGCCTGCCGCGCAACCTGATGTCCGGCCTGCGCGGCGTGAACACCGGCTACCCGGTGGTGCAATGCTCGCTCAGTTCCCTGGTGATGGAAAACCGCACCCTGTCGATGCCCGGCAGCGTCGACTCGATCCCATCGAAAGGCAATAGCGAAGACCACATCTCCAACTCCACCTGGTGCGCCCGCAAGGCCCACACCGTGGTGCAGAACACCCAGTACATCGTGGGCGTGGAGATGCTGCTGGCCGCACAAGCGCTGACCATGACCGAGGCGCTGCTGCCAGGCTTCCAGCTCGGCGAAGGCACCCAGGCCGCATACGACGAAATCCGCAAGCAGATCCCCGCCTGCCTGGAAGGCGACCGCTGGTTCCACAACGACATCCAGGTCGCCCACAGCTTCGTCACCAGCGGCTCGGTGCGCGAGGCTGTGGTAGCAAAGGTCGGCGACTTCGTATGACTACTCGTTTGATAGTAATGAGTGGGATGGGTGATGATTTATACTGGGCGCGCAAGTACCACTCACCCACCGGGGACATCAGGCCAGCATGTTGCGCGCATTCTTTTCAATTGCATTGGCATGCCTTGGCGTACCTGGTGCGGCTGAAGAGCTCAACATCTACCTGATGGAAGTCCCGCCGCTCACCATGAATGCGCCCGACCGCAAGGGCGTGGTGGGCGATACGGTGCTGGAGGCCATGCGCCGCGCCGGCTACCAGCCTAACCTGATCATCGTGCCCAGCAATCGCGCCCTGTCGGTGGTGGGCAGCCCCGAGGTGCGGGATACGCTGATCATCCCGCTCGCCAGGCTTGCTGAGCGCGAGCAGCGCTTTACCTGGATTTCGCCCATCGTCAAAGTGAACCGGGCTTTCTTCACGCTGGACCGCACCGTCAATTCCTTTGACGATGCCCGCAAAGGGCTGGCCAGTATCGGCGTTTCGCGCGGCACGGCGGGAGTCAATTTGCTGCTGGACGCCGGCATCCCGAGCAGCCAGATATACGAAATCAACCAGGGCGAGAATGGCTTCCGCATGCTGTTGGCACGCCGCATTGACGCCTGGTTTGGACCCATGGCGGAAGGGCGCACCCTGCGCAAGCTGGTGGACGGCGAGGAAAAGATCGCGGTCGGCGCACCCCTGGCGCCGACTTACAACTACCTCGGTTGCTCCAAAGCGTGCAACAACGCGATTGTCGGGCGCCTGTCCGACGCGCTGGCCGCGATGGAGAAAGACGGCACTACCAGGACCATCATGCGGAAATACGGCGCGCTGGATTAAGTTGCGCTGTCCTGCTTTCGAATCCGGGCCAAGGCTCGATCGAGCGCATTGGCGAAGTTCTGGCGATCTGCCTGGCTGAACGCAGCCGGGCCGCCGGTATCGACACCGCTTCCTCGCAGCTCCTCCATAAAGGCGCGCATGGTCAGTTGCTGGGCAATCGTGTCCTTGGTATACCACTCTCCGCGCGGATTGAGCGGCAAACCATTTTTCTCCAGGACCTGGGCGGCGAGGGGAATGTCGCCGGTCACGACGATGTCCCCCGGACTGACGCGCGCAACGATCTCAGCATCGGCCTGATCAGCGCCCGCAGGAACCTGGAGTGCACGGATAAACCGCGAGCCAGGAACCCGGATCAATTGATTTGCGACCAGCGTCACATCCAGCTGCAGGCGTTCGGCAACCCGGAACAGGATGTCTTTAATAACCGCAGGGCAAGCATCGGCGTCGACCCAAATTTGCATAGAAGAGCGAGGGGAAAAGTCCCCATTGTAACCAAAACCGGCTTTTTAGCGCGCGGCCTCGGCAAGCTTGGATGCCAGCTGGTTATGGCGTTCGATGACCAGGGGGAGGTCGATGGTTTGCAGGATGCCGTCCTTTACCACGACCTGGCCATTGATAATGCTGTAGTTCACATTGGCCGGGGTGCAGAACACTAGCGCGGCCACCGGGTCATGCAGGGCGCCGGCGAAGGCGATCTGGTCCAGCTTGAACATGACGATGTCGGCCGACATGCCGGGTTTGAGCGCGCCAATATCGTCGCGGTTCAGCACCTTGGCGCCGCCCAGCGTGGCAAGTTCCAGTGCCTGGCGGGCAGTCATCGCGTCCGGTCCAAAGCCGACGCGCTGCAGCAGCATGGCCTGGCGCGCTTCGCCCAGCATGTGTGCGCCGTCGTTGGAGGCGCTGCCGTCCACCCCCAGGCCGACCGGCACGCCGGCATCGACCATCTTGCGGATCGGGGCGATGCCGGAGGCGAGGCGCATATTCGAGCATGGGCAGTGTGCGACGCCGGTGCCGGTGCGGGCGAACATGTAGACACCGTCGTCGTCCAACTGCACGCAGTGGGCGTGCCAGACGTCGTGGCCAACCCAGCCGCAGTCTTCGGCGTATTCGGCCGGCGTCATATTGAATTTCTCGCGGCTGTAGGCGATGTCGTTGACGTTTTCCGCCAAATGGGTGTGCAGGGATACGCCGTAGCTGCGCGCCAGCGTCGCGGCCTCTTTCATCAGGTCGCGCGAGACGGAGAAGGGCGAGCAGGGCGCCACCACAATGCGCTGCATGGCGTGTCGCTCGGCGTTGTGGTAGGTCTCGATCAGGCGCTGCGTGTCGCGCAAAATGGCCTTTTCGTCCTCCACCACGCGGTCAGGCGGCAGGCCGCCTTTTGACTGGCCAACGCTCATCGAGCCGCGCGCGGCGTGGAAGCGCATGCCGATCTTGGCGGCGGCTTCGATACTGTCATCGAGCTTGCAGTCGTTGGGGTAAATGTAAAGGTGGTCGCTGCTGGTGGTGCAGCCGGACAGGATCAGCTCCGACATCGCGGTCAACGTGGAGACGTGCACCATCTCGGCGTTCAGGTTGGCCCAGATCGGGTACAGGTTGGTCAGCCAGTTGAATAGTTCGCCATCCTGCGCAGCGGGGATCACGCGCGTCAGGCTTTGGTACATGTGGTGGTGGGTGTTGACCAGGCCTGGAATCACCACGTGGCCGGCGGCGTCGATCACTTCATCCGCCGCCGCTGGCAGTTCGGCAGTGGGGCCGACTTGTTCGATCACGTTGCCGCGCACGAAGATGGCGCCGTTGTCGATTTCGCGGCGCTGTTCGTCCATGGTGACTACAACGCGCGCATTCTTGATCAGGAGGGTTTTGGTCATTTTAAACTCCAAATGATTAAACACTGCGGAAACAATGCGCGCGGCACTGCGGAAACAATGTTGGTTTATGAGGTCAGCCGGCTTTTCGGATCAGCATAGGCTGGGGAACGTCCTCTTCTTCTTCGTCATCGTGCACGGCTACCGGGCGGTCCGGTAACACGAGGTTCAGTACGACGGCCATGATAGCCGCAGTCGAGATGCCCGAGCCGAAAATCTCATGCACGAAAGGCGGCAGCTTGGACAGCAGCTCCGGCCGCACCGAAACGGCCAGGCCGCAACCGATTGAGACGGCAATCAGCAGGCCGGTACGCTTGTCATGTTCAACGTTGGATAGCATTTGCACGCCCGCCGCAATGATCATGGCAAACATCATCAGGCCAGCGCCACCCAGCACTGGTTGCGGAATGGTGACGACGACTGCGCCCAGCACGGGGAACAGGCCTGCGGCCGCCAGCATCACGCCAGTCAGCGCCACCACATAGCGGCTTGCGACGCCGGTCAGCGAAATCACGCCGACGTTTTGCGCGAAAGTCGACACTGGCGGCGCACCCAGCACGGAAACAAAGGCGGAGCCCAGGCCGTCGCACAGCACGCCGCGGCACAGCAGCTTGCCCTTCATCTTGGTATTGGTGGCGGAACCGAGCGCCATGAAGGTGCCGGTGGTTTCGACAATCGTCACGACGTAGGCCAACGACATGGCGAGGATGCCGCTGATCGGGAAGGTCATGCCGAACGACATGGGTTGCGGAACGGCGAAGACTGCTGCTTTCTGCACGGTGGAGAAGTCCACCAGCCCCAGACCGAGGCAGGCGCAATATCCGATGATGATGCCAATCACGACGGCGGCAGCGGAAATGATGCCTTTGCCGAACTGCACCAGCACAATCACGGTGGCCAGCACGAACAGGGCGATGCCGAGGTTGATCGGGTCGCCATAGGTGGCGCCCGCGCCTTTGCCGCCAGCGGCCCAGTCGACTGCGACCGGCACCAGCGACAGGCCGATCATGGTCACGACAACCGCCGTCACCTGGTGCGGGAACAGCTTGCGGATCTGTGGCATGAAGAAGCTGCCGAGGATCATGATGGCGGAACCGGCCAGCGAGGAGCCGAGTATCCCCGGCACGCCATGCTCGAAACCGATGCTGATGGCTGCGCCGACGAAGGCGAAGCTGGTGCCCATCACGCAAGGCAGGCGGATGCCGACCGGGCCGACGCCAATGCATTGAATGGCGGTGACGATGCCGGAACCAAGCAAGGCAGCGTTGACAAGGGCGACGATCTGGTCGGCGGGAAGCTTCAGGACTGCGCCGACCACGAGAGGGACGGCGATGATGCCGCCAAGTGCAGCCAACATGTGCTGGGCGGCGAGGAGGGCGGTGGTTATTGGTGGCGGACGGTCGTCCACTTTGTATAGCAGGTTGTTCATGGTGTCTCCGTTTTAGGATTTATGTTCTGAACTACTTGTTCCGGTGCTATCCGGCGGCCGGCCGCGAAGCCGGCACCTGCGATTTAGAAGTGGTATTCCGCGCGGATCATCGGTGTCTTGGCAGTGCTGCCCGGGATGTTATGCGGATTCCCGAATTTGTTGCGCCAGTATTGATATTCCACGCCAACCTTGAAGGTGTTCGGCTTGGCGCCCACGTGCGGGCTGACGTCGTACATGATCTGCGCGTCGATATTCACCTCGGGCGAAGTCCTGCCGCCGAATTCGTCCTTGCCCTTCTCGCCGATCCAGTTGGCATAGCCCTCGAAACTGAAGCCGGAACCGAGCGGGATGCCCCAGGCGGCGTTCAGCATGGCATGCGTGTCGTAGGAATAGCGCTTGGAGATACCGAGCGGCTGGTTGCTTTCCCATAGCGCGAGCAGGCTGACGTTCAGGAAGCCCGGCACGTCGAGCATCAGGGTAGGGCCGGCTACCACCATGCGCTTGCGCGAGTTGTAGCTGTCGTCGTTCTTGGTGTTCCAGTCGAAACCCGCGGTCAGGCCTACACCGCGTACTGGACCAAATTTGAAGTTTTTGCCGCTTACCTTGCCCAGGTCCAGCGTGTGGCGGTACAACAGGTAGGCCTCGTGGGCGTTGTTGTCCGTGCTGTCCGAGCGCAGGAAATCGAGGCTGAAGTAGTTGCCGCCGTACTTGTAGCCGTCGGCATAAGTCCAGCTCAGGATCTGTTTGTTGATGTCTTTCGGATTGAACGGCTCCGCGTATTTGGAACCGACGCGGTAGCCGATGGCGGTGTCGCTCCAGTCGGCGGCACTGGCTTGCTGTGCGCCCATCGTCAGGCCCAGGACAGCGATGGTGCCGGCTGCCGCGACGCGTAATGCTTGCTGCATGATGTCTCCTGTATTTTTTGATATGGAGTCCCGATTATGTCCGTCAAGCTCATGGTTGATATTCATCGGCGTGTATATGTCGCGCGGGCCAGCCCTATAAGATCGCCTTACCACTTAAGGAGACACTATGGGCAAACTGAGTACACACGTCCTGGACATCACCCAGGGCAAACCCGGCGCGGGCGTCAAGGTAAAACTGTTCCGCGTGGACGGCGACGAGAAGACGCTGCTGAAAACCACCGTCACCAACCTGGACGGCCGCTGCGAACAGCCTCTATTGGCTGGCGACGAAGTAAAGCGCGGCAAATATGAGCTGGTGTTCGCGGCCGGCGATTATTTCGCCGGCCAGGGCGTCCAGCTGCCGGAGCCGCGCTTTGTTGATGAAGTGATCATCGCCTTCGGCATCGCCGACCCGGCGGCAAACTATCACGTACCAATCGTGGTTTCGCCATGGGCTTACTCCACGTACCGGGGAAGCTAAGCCATGCAGCTGGAAACGAAAGCATTCCGCGCCAGTATCTTGCATTTCACTGGCGATCCGGCTGTCACCGACAAGGCTTACGCATGGCATGAAGACGGCCTGCTGGTGTTGCAGGATGGCCGTATCCAGGCGGCAGGCGACTATGCGCAGCTGAAGGACACGCTGCCTGCGGGTACCCAGGTGCGCGATTACCGCGGCAAGATCATCATGCCGGGCTTTATCGACACCCACATCCACTACCCGCAGACGGACATGATCGCCTCGCCGGCGCCGGGCCTGCTGCCGTGGCTGGACACCTATACCTTCCCGACCGAACGCCAGTTCAAGGACCCGGTGCACGCGCGCGGCGTGGCGGATTTCTTCGTGAAAGAGCTGCTGCGTTGCGGCACCACCACAGCGATGGTGTACTGCACCGTGCATCCGGAGTCGGTTGACGCCTTCTTCGGCGCGGCGCAGGCGTATAACCTGCGCATGGCGGCGGGCAAGGTGATGATGGACCGGCATTGCCCGGACTTCCTGCAGGACACGGCCGAAAGCGGGGCGCGCGAAAGCGAAGAACTGATCCAGCGCTGGCATAAACAGGGACGTAACATGTATGCGCTGACGCCGCGCTTTGCACCGACCTCCACCGAGGCGCAGCTGCAATTGTGCGGCGAACTGGCGCGCGCCTACCCCGATACTTTCGTGCAGACCCACGTGGCGGAAAATACCGATGAAGTGGCATGGGTGCGGGAGCTGTTCCCGGCCGCGCGCAGCTACCTGGATGTGTATGACCAGCTTGGCCTGTTGCGTCCACGCTCCATGTACGCGCACTGCATCTGGCTGGATAACGAAGACCGCGCGCGCATGGCGGCCACCGGCGCCGCCGTATCGATGTGCGCCACCTCCAACCTGTTCCTCGGCAGCGGCCTGTTCGACTTCGCCGCCGCTGACCGGCAGCATGTGGCGCTGTCACTGGCCACCGACGTTGGCGGCGGCACATCCTTCTCCATGCTGCAAACCATGAACGAGACCTACAAAGTCGCGCGCATGGGCGGCACCTACTTGCCGGCGTTGCGCATGTTCTACCTGGCCACGCTGGGTGGCGCACGCAGCATGCAACTGGAAGGCGTGGTCGGCAATTTCGTCCCCGGCGCCGAAGCCGACTTTATCGTCGTCGACCCGAAAGCGACGCCGCTGCTGGAGCGCCGCAGCACCCGCTGCAACAGCCTGGAAGAGCAACTCTTCGCCCTGGCCCTGCTAGGCGACGATCGCGCGATTTCCGCAACCTACGCCGCCGGCAAGCAAGTCCACCAGCGCGGCGAATAAACCGGTGCGTCGGCCGTTACGGCCGGCGCATCTCACAGCCTGTAGCCCGAAGACAGGATCGTTGCTTTGCCGGCGGATGATTTCAGATACCTGAGTAGAGCCAGGGCAGCCATGTTGCCCCTTCCTTTCGAGAGTAGGACCGCATCCTGGCGAAGAGGGGCATATAGTTCGGGAGGGACTTTCCAGACTGAGCCATCGTTGACCCTACCGCTGGCGATGAGCTGTGACAATCCGACGAAGCCCAGTTCCGATGATCCTGTCGCGATAAGAGCATAAGCGTCGGACACACTCCCGCCAATGACAAATTTGGGCGTCAAGGCTTGGGTCAGTCCAAGTGCCTTCAATGTTTCCGATGCAGCCCGGCCGTATGGCGCCATCCTGGGGTTGGCTATAGCGAGTCGCGCGAAATTCCCGGTCTTGAGCACCTGGCCGTTAGCGTCTACGAAATTGGGTTTGGCGCTCCACAGGACCAGGATGCCGATGGCATAGGTGAAACGGCTGCCTGGCACCGCGAAGCCCTCGGTTTCGAGCCTGGCTGGCGTCTCATCGTCGCCCGCAATCAGGACGTCGAATTGGGCGCCATTCTTGATCTCGTTGTAAAACTGCCCCGTCGCCCCGGCGGTTTGCAATACCTTATGGCCGGTACTTTTCTCGAATTCCGCTGCAATCTTTTTCATGGCCCCGGCGAAGTTGGCCGCCACTGCGACACGTACTTCTTCTGCCAGCGATGTTGAGGGGAGCCCAAATAACGCGGCAAATGCAATACACCAAACAACCGCTCGCATATCCTGACCTATCAGTTATTCCCTCTTCACTGGATGATAAAACCAAACTGTTGGAAAAAACAGGCGGCGGCTGGCGTCAGCAGACATGCTAAACTTGCAACTTTATTGTTGTTGTCAGGTTTATACGCGATTCATCCCAAGCGGCGGCGACATGCCCCGCCTGCCAAACCGCCCTGCAGGGCGCCTTCTGTTCCGGATGCGGCCAGTCAGCGAAGCTCCATCCACCCAGCGCGGGCGAATTTATCCACGAGTTTATCGGCCACTACGTCGCATTAGAGGGGCGACTTTGGCGCCAGGAGCTGAGTACGGCTCCGGTTGCTGCAAGCAGGGTGGTTGCGACCTACACTGCGGATCTGGGCGCATTTACCGGCTCGATGGAGGTCGCTGAAGATGGTAAGAGAAAATTCGGTGTCAGGTTCAATCTGGAGGCGCTGCATCAGGCATTGAGTCCCATCCGGAATGCGGTCTCCTTCGGCCCACAGTCTGCTGAAGACCGGATGACGAAGTTCAAGAACCTGGATGAGAGCGAAAACATGTCCTATGTGTTCGCTATCATGCTGGCGCAGATTCCGCTGCCCGCCGGCGCACTGTTGCGCGCCTTGTTCATTGTCGCCGCATACCTATACGCGACGATCTGCGCGATGCAGTTGGTCCTGGTACTGTCGGAGGCCTGATCTATCATCGTGGCGCGAACCGGGCTGCACTAAAAAAAGACGCCGGTTGGAGGACCGGCGTTAAAAGAGAAAGACGATACGGTGTTACTTATTGCGGCCAAATCTCCGCGAGGCGCAGCAGGTTGGTGCTGCCGGGCTGGCCGAATGGTGTGCCGGCGGCGATGGCGATGTGGTCGCCGGGTTGGACGAATCCTTCGCGCAGGGCGGTGCGGCAGGCTGCGGCCACCATTTCATCGACGCTGTTCACGTCCTTGCTGACGGTGCTGTGCACGCCCCAGGCCAGCGCCAGGCGGCGCGCGGTTTCGGGTTTAGGGGTGATGCTGACGATCGGCGCCATGGGGCGCTCGCGGGCGGTGCGCAGGCTGCTGTGGCCGGAGGTGGTGTAGGCCACCATGGCTTTGGCGCCCATGATGCGCGCGGCGTCACGCATGGCGGCGCTGATGGCGTCGCCCTTGTTCGGCAGCGGCGCCTGGTGCTGGGCTTCGATCATGGCCGGATACAGCGGGTCGCGTTCAACCTCGGAGATGATGCGGTTCATGATCGAGACGGCCTGCACCGGGTACGCGCCGCTGGCCGATTCAGCGGACAGCATGACCGCATCCGCCCCTTCGTAGACGGCGTTGGCGACGTCGGATGCTTCGGCGCGTGTCGGTACCGGGGCGCTGACCATGGATTCCAGCATCTGGGTTGCGACGACGACCGGCTTGCCGTGCTTGCGGCACAGGCGCACGATGCGTTTCTGTACGCCGGGCACGCGCTCGGGCGGCAGCTCGACGCCCAGGTCACCGCGCGCCACCATGATGGCGTCTGACACGCGTACGATTTCTTCCAGCCGGTCCAGGGCGGCGGGCTTTTCCAGCTTGGAGAGCACCCCGGCGCGGCCGGCTACCAGCTCCTTAGCCTGCTCCACGTCTTCGGGCAACTGTACGAAGGAGAGGGCGATCCAGTCGACGCCGAGGCTCAACGCGAATTCAAGGTCGGTCTTGTCCTTGGCGGTCAGGGCGGGGATCGGCAGCACTGCGTCAGGCACGTTCACGCCTTTGCGGTCGGACAGCACGCCGCCATTCACCACGCGGGTGCGGATGGTGCCGGTGTCGCTGGCCAGCACTTCAAGGCGGATGCGGCCATCGTCCAGCAGCAGCGATTGGCCGGCGCTGACGGCGGCGAACAGCTCGGGGTGCGGCAGGCAGACGCGCGCAACGCTGCCAGGCGTAGGCGCCTGGTCCAGCTGGAACTCGTCGCCTTCGCGCAGCGTGACTTTGCCGCCGTCGAACTGGCCGATGCGCAGCTTGGGGCCTTGCAGGTCGGCCAGGATGGCGATCGGGCGGCCCAGCTCGCGTTCGATCGAGCGCACGATGCCGTAGCGGGCCTCGTGGTCGGCGTGGCTGCCGTGGCTGAAGTTGAAGCGGAACACGTCTGCGCCGGCTTCGAACAGCGCCTTGATGGTGGCGTAATCGGAGCTGGCCGGGCCCAGGGTTGCTACGATTTTGGCTTTGCGTTCTCGACGCATGGGGGTCTCTCTTTTTTATTGGATCAGGATGGCGCGGAAGTCGTTGACGTTGGTACGGGTCGGGCCGCTCACCACCAGGTCGTCGAGCGCGCTGAAGAAGCTATAGGCGTCGTTGTTGGCCAGCAGGTGCTTGCCGTTCACGCCCTTCGCGGCGGCACGGGCCAGCGAGTCGGGACCATATACGGCGCCGGCGTTGTCTTCCGAGCCGTCGATGCCGTCGGTGTCGCAGGCGATGGCATGCACATCGGCGGCGCCTTCCATCGCCAGCGCGAAGCTGAGCAGGAATTCGACGTTGCGGCCGCCACGGCCATTGCCGCGCACCGTCACGGTGGTTTCGCCCCCGGACAGGATCACGCAGGGACGGGCGAACGGCTGGCCGCGTGTCAGCACCTGGCGCGCCATCGCGGCGTGCATCAGGCCGATATCGCGTGCTTCGCCTTCGATGCCGTCGGACAGGATGTAAGGCGTGATGCCGAGCGAACGGGCTTTGGCGGCGGCTGCCTCCAGCGCGTGCTGCGCGGTGGCGATCACGTGGTGGGTGTGGCCGTCGAAGCGGACGTCACCGGGCTTGGGCGTCTCGCTGGCGGCCGACTCCAGGTGGGCGCGCACGCTTGGCGGCACGGCAATGTCGTACTTGCGCAGGATGGCCAGCGCTTCGGCGCTGGTGGTGGCATCGGGCAGGGTGGGGCCGCTGGCGATCACGCGCGGGTCGTCGCCCGGCACGTCGGAAATCAGCAGGGTGACCACGCGCGCCTTGCCGCAGGCCAGCGCCAGGCGGCCGCCCTTGATGGCCGACAGATGCTTGCGTACGCAATTCATTTCGCCGATGGCGGCGCCGGACTTCAGCAGGGCCTTGTTCAGCGCCTGCTTCTCAGCCAGGGTGATACCTTCGGCGGGCAGGGCCAGCAAGGCCGAACCGCCGCCGGAAATCAGGCACAGGACCAGGTCATTCTCGGTCAGGCCGGCAACCATCTCCAGCATGCGCGCGGCAGCCTTCTGTCCCGCGTCGTCCGGCACTGGATGTGACGCTTCGACCACTTCTATGTGTTTCGTTTCGGCGCCGTGGCCGTATCGCGTCACTACCAGGCCGGACAGCGGGCCGGTCCAGCTGCGTTCCACAGCTTGTGCCATTGCGGCCGCACCTTTACCCGCGCCGATGACAAGGGTCCTGCCGTCCGCGGGTGGCAGCGGCAGGAAGTCCTGCACCAGGTTGCGCGGGTGCACCGCGCCAACTGCTGCGTCGTAAAGGTCCAGCAGGAGCTGGCGGGGTGCGGTTGCGGTCATGATGCTTAGCCTTGTGCGATCTTGTGGTTGGACATCAGCTCGATAGCCTGGCACAGCGCGGAGTGGTCCAGGCCGGACAAACCGTTGGCGGCGCAGGCGTTCATCAGCTCCTGGGTGGCGGAGGTGTTCGGCAGCGATACGCCGAGCGCCTTGGCGCCTTGCAGGGCCAGGTTCAGGTCCTTCTGGTGCAGGGCGATGCGGAAGCCCGGGTTGAAGGTGCGCTTCACCATGCGTTCGCCGTGCACCTCCAGGATGCGCGAGGAGGCGAAACCGCCCATCAGCGCTTCACGCACCTTGGCCGGATCGGCGCCGGCCTTGGAGGCAAACAGCAGCGCTTCCGCTACGGCCTGGATATTCAGCGCCACGATGATCTGGTTGGCCACCTTGGTGGTCTGGCCGTCGCCGTTGCCGCCCACCAAAGTGATGTTCTTGCCCATCAGCTCAAACAGCGGCTTGACGGTATCGAATGCTTCCTGCGGGCCGCCCACCATGATGGTCAGCGAGGCCGCCTTGGCGCCCACTTCGCCGCCGGAGACCGGGGCGTCCAGGTAGGCGCAGCTCTTCTTGTTGATCTTCTTCGCAAACTCCTTGGTGGCGATCGGCGAAATGGAACTCATGTCAACCACGATCTTGCCGGCGCTCAGGCCGGCGGCGATGCCGTCTTCCGCGAACAGCACTTCCTCCACCTGCGGCGTGTCCGGCACCATCAGGAAGATGATGTCGGCGCGCTTGGCCACTTCCATGGCGGAGGTGCAGACGGTGGCGCCTCCTTCGACCAGGTTGGCCGGCGGGTTCTTCACGTCGTGCAGGTACAGTTTGTGGCCCGCTGCCTGCAGGTGTCCTGCCATTGGGCCGCCCATGATGCCAAGGCCGATGAATCCGAGTTTTTGCATGATGTGTCTCCTCTAGTTATTGCGCGTCGCGCCAGCCCAGGCCTGCTTCGGTGCCGGCTTTTGGTTTGTATTCGCAGCCCACCCAGCCCTCGTAGCCAATCTCGTCGAGGAAGTTGAGCAGGAAGCCGTAATTGATTTCCCCGGTGCCCGGTTCGAAGCGGCCCGGATTGTCGGCCAGCTGGATATGCCTGATCACCGACAGGTTGTTCTTGATGGTGTTCGCCAGCTCGCCTTCCATGCGCTGCATGTGGTAGATGTCGTACTGCAGGAACAGGTTGTCCGAACCCACGGCGTCGATCAGTTCCAGGCCCTGGCGGGTGCCGGACAGGAAGAAGCCGGGGATGTCGAAGGTGTTGATCGGCTCAATCAGCAGCGGGATGCCGGCCAGCTTCAGCGAGGCTGCCGCGAACTGCAGGTTGCGCACCAGTGTGTTGCGCGCCACGCGGGTTTCGACGCCAGCCGGCTGGATGCCGACCAGGCAGTTGATGCGCTGGGTGCCCAGCACCTTGGCGTACTTCAGCGCGGTCTCGACGCCTTGCTCGAATTCGTCCACGCGGTCCGGATAGCAGGCGATCCCGCGCTCACCGCCGGCCCAGTTGCCAGCCGGGAGGTTGTGCAGCACCATTTCCAGCTGGTGCTGCTGTAGTTGCTCCTGCACCTGCTGCGGCTCGAAGTCGTAAGGGAACAGGAATTCCACGCCCTTGAAGCCATTGCGCGCGGCGGCGCCGAAGCGTTCCAGGAAAGGCTGCTCGTTGAACAGCATGGTCAGGTTGGCAGCGTATTTAGGCATTGCGGTCGTCCTCAGGCTACGTCGATGATGTCGTTGAATTCGTTGATGGCATTGATTTCGGTGCCCATGGCGATATTGGTCACGCGCTCCAGGATCACTTCCACCACCACCGGCACGCTGTGCTTGGCCATCAGCTCGCGCGCCTGTTCGAAGGCGGGGATGATGTCGTCCGGCTTATGCACGCGGATCGCCTTGCAGCCCAGGCCTTCCACCACGGCTACGTGGTCCACGCCGTAGCCATTCAGTTCCGGCGCATTCACGTTCTCGAAGGACAGCTGCACGCAGAAGTCCATGTCGAAGCCGCGCTGCGACTGGCGGATCAGGCCCAGGTAGGAGTTATTCACCAGGACGTGGATGTAAGGCAGCTTGAATTGCGCGCCCACGGCCAGTTCTTCGATCAGGAACTGGAAGTCGTAGTCGCCGGAAATCGCCACGATGTCGGTGGTCGGGTCGGAGGCGCGCACACCCAGCGCGGCCGGGATAGTCCAGCCCAGCGGGCCGGCCTGGCCGCAGTTGATCCAGTTGCGCGGCTGGTAGACGTGCAGGAACTGCGCGGCGGCGATCTGCGACAGGCCGATGGCGGACACGTAGCGCGTATTGCGGCCGAAGTACTTGTTCATCTCCTCGTACACGCGCAGCGGCTTGACCGGCACATTGTCGTAGTCGGTCTTGCGCAGCATGGTGCGCTTGCGGTTCTGGCACTGGGCCACCCAGCCGGTGCGGTCGCGCAGCTTGCCGGCGGCCTTCCACTCTTTCGCCACTTCGATGAACAGTTCCAGCGCATAGCCGGCGTCGGACACGATGCCCAGGTCGGGGCCGAACACGCGGCCGATCTGGGTTGGCTCGATATCCACGTGCACAAAGGTGCGGCCTTCGGTGAACACGTCGACCGAGCCGGTGTGGCGGTTGGCCCAGCGGTTGCCGATGCCGATGATGAAGTCGGAGGCCAGCACGGTGGCGTTACCGTAGCGGTGGCTGGTCTGCAGGCCGGCCATGCCCGCCATCAGCGGGTGGTCGTCGGGAATGGTGCCCCAGCCCATCAGGGTCGGGATCACCGGTACGTTGACGATCTCGGCGAATTCCTGCAGCAGGGTGGATGCGTTGGCGTTGATGATGCCGCCGCCAGCAGTGATCAGCGGGTGCTCGGACTCATTCATCATCTCCAGCGCCTTTTCTACCTGGGCGCGCGAGGCGCGCGGCTTGAACGCTTCCAGCGGGGTGTAGGTCTCCGGGTCGAATTCGATCTGCGCCATCATCACGTCGAACGGCAGGTCGATCAGCACCGGGCCCGGGCGGCCGGAGCGCATCAGGTGGAAGGCTTGCTGGAATACGCGCGGCACCTGGGCTGGTTCCAGCACGGTGGTCGCCATCTTGGTGACCGGTTTGGCGATGGACGAGATGTCCACGGCCTGGAAATCTTCCTTGTGCAGGCGGGCGCGCGGCGCCTGGCCGGTAATGCACAGGATAGGGATGGAGTCGGCTTGGGCGGAGTACAGGCCGGTGATCATGTCGGTGCCGGCCGGACCCGAGGTGCCGATGCAGACGCCGATATTGCCCGGAGCGGCGCGGGTATAGCCCTCGGCCATGTGGGAAGCGCCTTCGACGTGGCGGCCCAGGATGTGCTTGATCTTGCCAACCTTTTTCAATGCAGCGTACAGCGGATTGATGGCAGCGCCGGGCACGCCGAACGCGACCGTAATGCCTTCTTTCTGCAAGACGTGGACAGCTGCTTCAGCTGCGGTCATCTTGGCCATGGTGATCTCCTGATGGGTTTGTTATCGATGTTTTGTATGCTATCGGCGTTCGCTTTCCCTGATAAGACGACAAAAAATCGTTTCATTCGATACTCTGTGTATGGAATAATCTGAAGCCATGGATAAACTCAAACAAATCGAGGCCTTTGTGGCGGTGGCGGAGAAGGGCAGCCTGGCGCGCGCGGCGCTGGAAATGCATATCACGCCTGTCATGCTGGGGCGCCGCATCGACGCGCTGGAGAAGCGCCTGGGCGTGAAATTGATGCACCGCACCACGCGCCACCAGACGCTGACGGAGCAGGGCAATATGTTCCTGGAGGACTGCCGCAAACTGCTCTCTGATATGGACGTCGCCGAGCGCAATGTTTCGGAAGGGCGGCACAAGGCCACCGGCCACCTGATCGTGTCCGCCCCGGCCTCATTCGGGCGTCAGCATGTTGCACCGCACGCGCCGGGCTTCTTGGCGGCGAATCCGGACGTGCAGCTGTCCTTCAACCTGACCGACCAGGTGATCGATTTAGTACGCGAAGGCTATGATCTGGGCATCCGCATCGGCGGTGTGATCGACCCCAGTTTCGTGGCGGTGCGGCTGGCGAAGAACCGCCGCGTTGTATGCGGCACACCGGAATACTTCGAACGGCATGGCATTCCCCGCACACTGGACGACCTGGCCAACCACAACTGCCTGGCCTTCAACCTGCAGGGCGGGCAGCAGCGCGGCTGGTATTTCCAGCAGGGCGGCAAGCCGGTCACGGTGAAAGTGCAGGGCAACCTGGATTGCAACGACGGCGAACTATTGCACCGCTGGGCATGCGAGGGTTTGGGACTGGCGTGGCGTTCGACCTGGGAGATCCAGGCCCAGCTGGCGGAGGGCAGCCTGATTACGGTGCTCGATGATTTTGCGCTGCCGGATTACGACATCATGGCGGTCTACCTGCAGCAAAGGCATTTGCCGGCCAAGATCCGTTTCTTTATCGACGAGCTGAAGGCAATCTACAATGAGCCCGGCTACTGGACTAGGCCAACAACGCCTCTTCGGGCAAGCGCGGCTGCGACAGGAAGACCGCCACTTCCGCCATCGCCTTGAAGATGGCGGTGCTGAGCAGTGCGATCTGGGTGCGGGTCGGTTCGTTATCGAGCGGATTGACCGGCGACAGCTCGCGCATCAGGCGCGCGCGCACGATCTGCAGGCCGCAGCGGCCGATGATGGTGGCGATCTGCGGCAGCAGCTCGCGCATCTGCTGCATCGCCTCGTTGCCGGGGGCGCCGATTTCCAGCACCACGCCCAGGTCGGCCGGTTCCATCTGCACCACCACCTTGCCCAAGTCGGGCAGGGTCATTTCCAGCCGCACTGCGACACGTGGACGGCGGCGGCGCTGGTCGGGACCTTCCTGGCCCGGATCGCGCGCTACCACGCGCAAGGTCAGCTTCTCGGCGCCCCAGGCGTAGACGGCGAAGCGCCAGGCATCGAGCTCGGACACCATGCCGTGGAAGGCGCGGTTGTCGCGCAGCACGGGCGGCGGCGGGTCGGCCATGAACAGGCTGGCCGGCAGCTGGCGGCCTTCCTGCTGTTGGTACAGCGCAGCGCGCTGTTCGCTATAGGTGCGCACCATCACTTGCCAGGAGGCGGCCAGCATATTGGTGTCGGGGGTATGCCAGACCAGCTGGCGCAGGGGGAACAGCTGGTTGGGCTGCATCGACAGCGACTCGTGCGCCAGCATGGCGCCACCAGCAGCGGCAGCCGCAGCGGCAGCCTTGGCGGTACTGCCGCGCTGCGCTCCTTCCATCGCTTCGATCAGCGCGCCAACGGCAGCGGGTAGGCCGCTTTGCATGGCGAAGTCGGCGCTGTCGCCAGGAGGCTGGGCGACCGGCGGCACTGGCTGGGCGTGCACCTGGCCAGGCGTTTCGCGGACCTGGCGATCGTGGATGTTCAGGGCCGGATTGGAAGGGGTGATGCGGTCGATTGCCATAAAAACAAATAGTAATACGGCGGTATAAAAAAAGCCAACCGCGCACGGTTGGCTTTTCAGTGCGCTTTATGCGATTACTGCAGCAGGGACAGGACCAGGGAGGACTGGCTGTTGGACTGCTTCAGCATTGCGGTGCCAGCTTGCAGCAGCATCTGCGATGCGGTCATGTTGGCCGATTCAGTCGCGAAGTCGGTGTCCATGATGCGGCCAGTTGCGTTCTTGGTGTTGGTCGAGATGTTGGACAAGTTGTTGTAGACGTGGTCCAGACGGTTCGATACCGCACCCAGCTTGGAACGCAGCGCGCCGACGTCGTCGATCGCGGTGGTCAGTGCGTCGATGGCGGTGTTGGCAACGGCGGCGCTGGTGTTCAGCTCGGCGCCAGCTGCGGCACCCACACCGGTGTCCACGAAGCCGACTGCGGCGGCCGCGATGGAGCCGCTTGCGGTGGTCAGTTCGCCGGTAAAGTCACCGGTCATGGTTTCGCTGTCGGCAGCGCCGATCTGGAAGGTCAGGGCGGTGGTCAGCTTGCCGGCGGCGCTGTTAAACAGTTCGGTGCCACCAAACTTGGTGTTGGCGAAGATGTTCGACAGTTCGTCGGTCAGGGTGTCGAATTCCTTCTGCATTGCGTCGCGGTCGTCCTGGGTCGAGGAGTCGTCCGCCGCCTGAGTTGCCAGGTCTTTCATGCGGTTCAGGATGGACGTCACTTCGTCCAGCGCACCTTCAGCGGTCTGCATCAGGGAGATCGAGTTCTGGGTGTTGCGCATTGCAACGGACATACCGCTGGTTTGCACTTTCAGACGGGTCGCGATCTGCAGGCCAGCAGCGTCATCCATTGCCGAGTTAATGCGGAAGCCAGTGCTCAGGCGGGTCATCGACGTCGACAGATGATTCTGCGTGCGGGAGATCGAGTTCTGGGCGGACAGTGCCGCATTGTTGGTGTGAAGGCTCAGCATTTAAAACTCCTGTTGGGGTAGGTTCGTTCGTACAGAGAAGCTGCAATCTCTGCGCTCTCAGAAGTACAGGACGACCGTTTAGATGCGGACATTAAATTCCATGGAGAAATTTTTTGAATTTTTTTTCCATTCCATGAAAAAAGCGGCCCGCAGGCCGCTTTTCTTGTGTTTGCTGCAATAGAAATGCAACTTACATATTAGGATAGTTCGGGCCGCCGCCGCCTTCGGGGGTGATCCAGACGATGTTCTGGGTCGGGTCCTTGATATCGCAAGTCTTGCAATGCACGCAATTCTGCGCATTGATCTGCAGGCGGTCCTGGCCTTCGTCGGTCTTGACGAATTCATACACGCCAGCCGGGCAGTAGCGCGATTCCGGACCGGCGTACTTGGCCAGGTTGATGCCGACCGGGACCGAGTCGTCTTTCAGCGTCAGGTGGATCGGCTGGTCTTCGGCGTGGTTGGTATTCGAGATGAATACCGACGACAGGCGGTCGAAGGTCAGCTTGCCATCCGGCTTGGGATAGGTGATCGGCGCGAACTCGGATGCCGGGCGCAGGCAGGCATGGTCCGGGGTCGAGTGGTGCAGGGTCCATGGCGCTTTGCCGCGGAACACGATCTGGTCGATGCCGGTCATCAGCGAACCGATGTACAGGCCTTTCTTCAGCCATGGCTTGACGTTGCGCGCCACGTGCAGCTCTTCGTGCAGCCAGGACTGCTCGAAGGCGGCCGGGTAGCTGGCCAGTTCGTCGGCAGCGCGGCCGGCGCCCAGCGCTTCCACCACCGATTCAGCGGCCAGCATGCCGGACTTGATCGCCGCGTGCGAACCCTTGATACGGCTCATGTTCAGGAAACCGGCGTCGCAGCCGATCAGCGCGCCGCCCGGGAACACCAGCTTCGGCAGCGATTGCAGGCCGCCGGCGGTAATCGCGCGGGCGCCGTAGGAGATGCGCTTGCCGCCTTCGAAGAAGGTGCGGATTTCCGGGTGGGTCTTGTAACGCTGGAATTCTTCGTAAGGCGACAGGTATGGGTTCTCGTAATCCAGGCCCACCACGTAGCCGACCATGACCTGGTTGTTTTCCAGGTGGTACAGGAAGGAGCCGCCGTAAGTCTTGGTGTCCAGCGGCCAGCCGGTGGTGTGGATCACCAGGCCAGGCTGGTGCTTGGCCGGGTCGATTTCCCACAGTTCCTTGATGCCGATGCCGTAGGACTGGGGATCCTTGCCCTTGTTCAGGTCGAACTTGGCCATCAGCTGCTTGCCCAGGTGGCCGCGCGCGCCTTCGGCGAACAGGGTGTACTTGCCGTGCAGTTCCATGCCCAGCTGGAAGTCAGGACCTGGCTCGCCGTCGCGCTTGACGCCCATATTGCCGGTGGCCACGCCCTTGACGGAGCCGTCGTCGTTGTACAGCACTTCCGCGCCGGTGAAGCCAGGGAAGATTTCCACGCCCAGGGCTTCGGCCTGCTGGCCCAGCCAGCGCACCACATTGCCCAGCGAAATCACGTAGTTGCCGTGGTTTTCAAAGCACTTCGGCAGCAGGAAATTCGGGGTCTTATAAGCTTTGGTTTCGGTCAGGAACAGTACGCGGTCTTCGGTGACCTCGGTGTTCAGGGGCGCGCCCAGCTCTTTCCAGTTAGGGATCAGCTCGGTCAGCGCGCGCGGATCCATCACGGCGCCGGACAGGATATGGGCGCCCAGCTCGCCGCCTTTTTCCAGCACCACCACGGAAGTGTCCGGGTTCAGCTGTTTGATCTTGATCGCTGCCGACAGGCCAGCAGGGCCGCCGCCAACGATTACAACGTCGTACTCCATTGCCTCGCGCGGGCCGTACTGTTCTACAAGGTTGCTCATAGTGTTTTTATAAGAATGATGAAAATTTGATGCTGGAAATAGAACGAGTGTGCTCTTTTTTCCTTGGGATTGCAACGGTGGCGCCATTGTGAGGGCTATTATTAGTGCTGGCAATCTAATAAGCCGGTTTTTTGTGTCATGATGGCGAAACAGAATCACAAGGAGTAGTCGGTGGGGATCGAAGTAAACTTTGAGGGCAAAATTGCCCTGATCACGGGCGCTTCCAGCGGGCTCGGTGCACGTTTTGCCAAGGTGCTGGCCAAGGCCGGCTGCCAGGTGGTGCTGGCCTCGCGCCGGATCGAACGCCTGAAGGAACTACGCGCCGAAATCGAAGCCGATGGTGGCGCCGCCCATGTCGTCACGCTGGACGTGACCGACTTCGCCAGCATCAAATCCGCCATCGCCCACGCCGAGACCGAAGCGGGGCCGATCGATATCCTGGTGAATAATTCCGGTGTATCAATGACGCAACGTTTGCTTGACGTGTCGCCCGATGATTATGACTTTGTCATGGATTGCAACCTGCGCGGCGCCTTCTTCGTGGCGCAGGAAACGGCCAAGCGCATGATCGCGCGCTCCAAGGGCGACCCGCGCAAGCAGCACCGCATCATCAATATCGCTTCCGTGGCCGGTTTGCGCGTGCTGCCGCAGATCGGGGTGTACTGCATGAGCAAGGCCGGCGTGGTGCATATGACCAAGTCGATGGCGGTCGAGTGGGGCAAGTACGGCATCAATACCAATGCCATCTGCCCGGGCTACATCACCACCGAGATCAATGAGGATTACTTCGCCAGCGACCAGGGCAAGAAGCTGATCGACATGCTGCCGCGCAAACGCGCCGGCAAGCCCGAAGACCTGGACGGCCTGCTGCTCCTGCTGGCGGGCGACGAGGCGCACTTCATCAACGGGGCAATCATTTCGGCCGATGACGGCATGATGGCGGGCTGACGACGCCGCAGGAGCGCGATGCGATCCTTATTCCAACTGCTGTTGGTTTGGCTGGTGGCGGCAATGCCGTCGCTGGCGCTGGGTCAGCAGCGCATTGTCCTGAACGAGCAAGAGGCGGCCTGGCTGCGCGCCCATCCCACGGTGACCATCGCCCTCGATGACACCAACCCACCCATGAATTTCCGGACCGCGGAAGGCGACTTCCGCGGCCTCGGCATCGATTACACCGACCTGGTGGCGCGTATCGCCGGCCTCAAGGTGCGCTATGTCGGCGCACCCTGGAATGAGACCTTGCGGCGCGCCATGGCGCATGAGGTCGACGCCGTGATGGGGGCGCGTTTCCGCGAAGAGCGGCGGGTGGCGCTCGAATTCACCACTCCCTATATGCAGATCCCGATCGGCATGGCCACGCGCAAGGCGTTCAAGCCGGTGCGCACGCTGGCCGACTTTGCCGGTTCGCGCGTGGCCATCATCAAGGGCACGGTGCGCATCCCGCTGCTGCGCGAGAAATGCCCGGCCTGCCAGATCGTCGAGGTGGACTCGCCGCTGGCCGGCATCAAGCTGGTGGCCGAAGGCGGCGCCGACGCATTCTTCGACGACGTGCCGGTGGTGCAGAATGCCATCGAGATCGGGCTCTACAGCGATTTCAAGGTGGCGCTGTATTTCTATAACCAGGCCGGCGAAGTGCGCTATGGCGTCAATAACCAGATGCCGGAGCTGCTGTCCATCCTGAACAAGGCGGTCGGCGCCATCAGCCAGCAGGAGCACGAGGCGATCCGCCAGCGCTGGCTGCGCCTGTCGGACACGGCGCCGGTGCAGCGCGAGCTGGCGCTGACGGAAGAGGAACATGCCTGGCTGGCGGCGCATCCGGTGATCCGGGTGGCGGCTTCCATTAACCGGCCGCCGGTCGAACTGTTGCGGCCCGACAGCCCCGAACTGCAGGGCATCAGCGCCGAATACCTGCGCCGCTTCGAGCAAATGCTGAACGTGCGTTTCGACGTGGCGTTGCATGAAAGCGAACTGGATCGCTTGCGCGCCGTGGCGGAGGGGCGGGCCGACCTGGTCAGCGCCATTGCGCCGCGCCAGACACGGGCCGGCCTGCTGTTCACCCGACATTACGTGAGTTCGCCAATCGTGCTGTTCGCCCGCCTGGACAGCGCCTATGTGCGCGACCCGAGCGGCCTGGCCGGGCGTCCGGTGGCGGTCCTGAAGGGATCGCGCGTGGGCGAGGCCTTTGCCCAGCGCTGGCCGGAAGTACGCCAGGTGGATGTGGTGTCGGCGGCGGACGGCCTGCGTTATCTGCGCGAGGGCAAGGTGGATGCCTACGTCGGCTCCCTGCTGACCACCGGCAGTTCCTTGGCGGAAAGCGGCTCGACCGATATCCGCGTGGTCGGCGAAACCGGCTTGAACTTCGATGCCACCTTCGGCGTGCGCGGCGACTGGCCGCAGCTGGTCAGCATCCTGGACAAGGCGATGGCGGCCATCCCGGCCAGCGAGCGCGACGCCATCAAGCAGAAGTGGGTGTCGGTGCAATACCGCACCGGCAACGATTACACGGCGGCCCTCAAGTGGCTGGCGCTGGCGCTGGTGCTGGGCGCGCTGTTCATCATCCAGCTGCAAATCATGGTCAAGCGCCGCACGCGCCAGTTGCGCCAGAGCGAGCAGCGCTACCGCAGCCTGGTGGAACATGCGCCGGAGGCCATCGTGGTGTGCGATGCGGCCAGCGATACCGTGCTGGACCTGAACAGTAACGCGCAGCGCCTGTTTGGCCGCAGCCAGGCCGAGCTGGCCGGCAGCGACCTGAAACGACTGTTTGCACCGACCCAGCCGGACGCCATGCCGGCCGTGGAGACCTACCAGGCGGCCAAGGCGGCCGCGCTGCAGGGCGGCAGCCAGGCGCTGGAGCGCAGTGTGCAGCGGCCGGATGGCAGCGTGGTGCCGTGCGAAGTGCTGCTGGCGCGGCTGGATGCCGACCGCGCGCCGCAGCTGCGGGTGAGCTTCTTTGACATTACCGAGCGCAAGCGCAGCGAGGCGGAGCTGTTCAAATACCAGACCCAGCTGGAAGAGCTGGTATCGGCCCGTACCACCCAGCTGGAAGAGGCGCTGCAGCGCACCGAGTCGGCCAACCAGGCCAAGGGCGTGTTCCTGTCGAATATGAGCCATGAGATCCGCACGCCGATGAACGCCATCCTCGGCTATACCCAGCTGATGCGGCGCATGCCGGACGTGCCGGCGCCGCTGCGCAAGCAGATCGAGGTGATCGACCGCAGCGGCGAACACCTGCTGGGCCTGATCAACGATGTGCTGGAAATGTCGAAAATCGAAGCCGGCCGCGTGCTGCTGCAGTTGCAGACCCTGCACCTGCCGGGCGTGGTCAGCGATGTGGAGGAAATGCTGCGCGCGCGGGCGCAGGAGAAGGGCCTGCGTTTCGAGGTCGCCATCGGCGCCGGGCTGGACGAACCGCTGCTGGGCGATCCGACCAAGCTGCGCCAGGTGCTGGCCAACACCATTGGCAATGCCATCAAGTTCACCGAGCGCGGCGGGGTCGCGGTGCGCGCCGCGCTGCGCAGCACGCCGGGCGCCCAGGTGGCGGTTCGGATCGATATTACCGACACGGGGCCGGGTATTGCCGAGCAGGACCGCGAGCTGGTGTTTGCCGCGTTCGAACAGTCGGCGGCGGGACGGCGCAAGGGCGGCACCGGCCTCGGCATGACAATCAGCCGCCAGTATGCCCGCATGATGGGCGGCGACCTCACCATCGACACCGAGCTGGGGCGCGGCACCACGGTGCACTTCGACTTCATCCTGGCGCGCGCCGGGGAGGGCGGCCAGCCGGGTGTGGCGCCGCATGCCCACCTGATGGGGCGCGTCACCGGCTTGGCGGGCAGTTCGATGCGGCCGAATATCCTGGTGGTGGACGATGTGGCATCCAACCGCGACGTGGTGCGGCTGATGCTGGAGGCGGTTGGGCTGGATGCCGTGCGCGAGGCTGACAGCGGGCTGGCTGCGGTCGAGCTGCTGCGCGACTGGCGTCCGGACCTGGTGCTGATGGATCGCCGCATGCCGGACATGGACGGCTACCAGGCCTGCGCGGCCATCGCACGTGCGCTGCCAGGGCACCCGGTCAAGTACGTGATGGTGACGGCCAGTGCCTTTACCGATGAGCGGCAGGAACTGGCTGCGCAGGCGATCGACGGCTACCTGACCAAGCCGCTGCGCGAACAGGCCCTGTATGATGAAATCCAGCGTGTGCTGCCGCAGGTACAGTACACCTATGAGGAGCAGGCGCCCGAAGCAGAACCGGCGGACGAAACGCAGGCCGCAGGCGCCGCCTTGCCGCTGAAACAGGAACTGGCCGTGCTGCCGGCGGCTTTGCGCCAGCAATTGGCCGAGCTGGTGGTCATGTGCGACGCGCGCGGCTTTGTCGCGCTGTGCGAGGAGGCGGTGCGGCCGCTTAGCCCCGTCCTCGAAACCCGCCTGGTGGAAATGTGCGAAGCCTACGCCTTCCGCCAGTTGCACGAGCTGCTGCGCGACGACGCGCAGAAGGTCGAGTGAAGCGTCCCGCGCTCGCCATGCTGGCCGCGCTGTGCGCCGTGGCGCCGCCCGTCTGGGCGCAGGCCCAGTCCGGCCCGCAAATCTACGGCACGGCCGACCTCTTCCTGACCCGCATCGCCCCCGGCGAGCGCCCGGTGCAGACCCGCGCCGACTCCAGCGCCTTGCTGGCTTCGCGCGTCGGCATCCGTGGCCGCGAGGACCTGGGCAGCGGCATGGCGGCCACCTATACGCTGGAAGCCGGCCTGAACGGCGACGACGGCGCCCAGGTCGACAGCAACCGCCTGTTCAACCGCCAGGCCTGGGTCGGCCTGGCCGGCGCCTGGGGCGAGTTTCGCCTGGGCCGCCAGAACACGCCGCAATTCCTGATGAATGGCCGCTTCGACGCCTTCACCAGCGGCACCCAGGCCTCCGGCTGGAACAATATGACCAGCGCCCCGCCGCGCGCCGATGCCGGCATCGGCTGGATTTCACCCACCTGGCAGGGCGTACGCCTGCAAGTGCTGACCGGACGCGGCGCCCTGGGGGGCGCCCCGGTCCAGCCCCAGGTGGCCGACCGCCGCCACCTGCAGCTGGCCGCCGAGGCCGAGCGCGGCGCCTGCTTCGCCGGCGTCAACTACCAGCGCACCGGTTCCGGCGCGGTGCCGGCCATCCGCCGCACCTTCCTGGGCGCCAATTGCGCGGTGAACGGGCAGTGGCGCTTATTCCTTGTGGCGGGCCGCGAGCAAAGCAATGTCCCGGGCGCGCTGGATGTGCGGGTCGCCTCGCTGAGCGCGCTGTACCAGCCGAGCGCCTGGGATGCCTGGTCCTTCGGCTGGACCCAGGCCGACGACCGCCTGGACGGCGCCGGCCACGGCAACGCCCAGCAGCAGGGCCTGATGTACCGCCGTTTTGTATCGAAACGCACCACGCTGTACGCCACCGCCTCGCGCCTGCGGCAGGAAGACCAGCGCAACGGCTTCACGCTGGGCGGGGCCGGGGTGGTGTCAGCCGCCGCGCGGCCGATGTCCGAGCCGGGTGGCACGATCCGCGCCGTGCAAGCCGGCATCCTGCATAACTTTTAACGGGTAACGCCCACCAGCTTGTGCACCAGTTCGGTGGCATTGGCAGCATTGAATTTACGCATCAACCGGGCCCGGTGCATTTCCACCGTGCGCGGCGAAAGACCGGTGTCGCGGGCGATCAGCTTGCTGGTCTTGCCCTCCACCAGCAAGGCGGCGATTTCGCGCTCGCGCGGGGTCAGCGGCGCCGATACCGGGCGCTGTTCGGAAACGTCCTCGAAGGTCCAGATGCCGGCGCCCAGCGGCTGGGCCGGATCGAGGGCGCGCCCGGTCACATGGCACCAGAACAGCTCACCGCTGGCGCGGCGCATGATGCGCTCATCGGAATAGCGGCCTTTGGCGTTCATGATGGGGATGATGCGGTCGCCGGTGCGCAGGTATTCGTCCTGGGTCGGGTACAGCACCTGGAACGATTGCCCATCCAGCTGGCCCGGGGCGTAGCCGAACATGGCGCCCAGGGCGTCGTTGCAAGCCTGGATCACCCGGTTGTCGGAAACGCACATGCCCACCGGGGCGAGCTGGAAGATGGAAGCGTAGTCGATGGGCATTGCGGTATTTCTACGGTATTGATGTTTGGGCGGGCGTATTCTATCCTCAAAAGCCTTCAAGCCATATTGGCCATACAAGCAAGGAGACATGATGAACAAGATTTACCCGGATGCCAAGGCCGCCCTGGCCGGCATCGTGGCCGACGGCCAAACCATCGCCGTCGGCGGTTTCGGCCTGTGCGGCATCCCCGAGGCCCTGATTGCCGCCTTGCGCGATTCCGGCGCCACCGGCCTGACCGCCATTTCCAACAACGCCGGCGTGGACGGCTTCGGCCTCGGCCAGCTGCTGGAAACCCGCCAGATCAAGAAAATGATCTCCTCCTACGTGGGCGAGAACAAGGAATTCGCGCGCCAGTTCCTGGCCGGCGAGCTGGAACTGGAATTCACCCCGCAAGGCACCCTGGCTGAGAAGCTGCGTGCCGGCGGCGCGGGCATCCCGGCCTTCTTCACCAAGACCGGCGTCGGCACCATTGTGGCCGACGGCAAGGAAATCCGCGAATTCGACGGCGAACAATACGTCATGGAGCGCTCGCTGGTAGCCGACGTATCCCTGGTCAAGGCCTGGAAGGCCGACAAGTCGGGCAACCTGGTGTTCCGCAAGACTTCCCGCAACTTCAACCCGAACGTGGCGGCCGCCGGCAAGATCTGCGTGGTGGAAGTGGAGGAAATCGTGGAAGTCGGCGCCATCGATCCGGACGCCGTGCACCTGCCGGGCATCTACGTGAACCGCATCGTGCTGAACGCCACCCCGGAAAAACGCATTGAACAGCGCACCGTGCGTGCCAACTAAGGAGACAAGAACATGGCATGGACCCGTGATGAAATGGCCGCGCGCGCGGCAAAAGAGCTGCAGGACGGCTTCTATGTGAACCTGGGCATCGGCCTGCCGACCCTGGTGGCCAACTATGTGCCGCAGGATATCGAAGTGTTCCTGCAGTCGGAAAACGGCCTGCTGGGCATCGGCCCGTTCCCGACCGAGGCGGAAGTGGACGCCGACCTGATCAACGCCGGCAAGCAGACCGTGACGGCACTGCCGGGCGCGGCCTACTTCAGCTCGGCTGACTCCTTCGCCATGATCCGTGGCGGCAAGATCAACCTGGCGATCCTGGGCGCGATGCAGGTGTCCGAGAAGGGCGACCTGGCCAACTGGATGATCCCTGGCAAGATGGTCAAGGGCATGGGCGGCGCCATGGACCTGGTGGCCGGCGTGAAAAAGGTCGTGGTGCTGATGGAGCACGTGGCCACCGCCAAGGATGGCTCGACTTCGCACAAGCTGCTGAAGAAGTGCGACCTGCCGCTGACCGGCGTGGGCGTGGTCGATATGGTCATCACCGACCTGGGTGTAATGGAAATCACCCCGACCGGCGTGCGCGTGACCGAACTGGCGCCGGGCGTGACCCGCGAAGAGATCAGCGCCGCATCGGGCGTGGAGCTGTCGTTCGCTTAAACCGCCTCCGCAGATGAAGCAAGGGCACGCCGTGGCGTGCCCTTTTTGTTTTACTGGCCCTTCACGTAAGTGTATTTACGCTTGCGGGTCGATTTCAGCTTGACCGGCGGTGGCGAGGAATCGATGGCGGACGGCTTGTTGCCCGAGCCGATCACCACAGAGCGGTTGCGGTAGCTGCCATCATCCAGCCGCACCGGCACGCCGGTTGCCAGCACCGGCGATGGCGGCAGGCCGCCGCCGGAGAACACCGACGAACGGTTGCCGCCGCAGGTGGACTCGTCGCCGACCGCGCCGGAGGCGTTGAACAGGTTGACGATATAGCCGCGCGCCTCGCCCAGGGCGGTGGCGCAGCTCTGGGCATTGCCGACTATCGGGCGGTTGGTGCTGAACATGACGTTGCCGCTGACGATCAGGGCCGACGTCACCACCTGTTCACCCTTGGCCAGGTCCATGAACCAGCCCTTGCTGCTGCCGTTTGGCAGCGCATTCGGCGAATTGCAGTCGGTCGGCGCGGTGGAGTCGGTCAGCACGGTATCGAGGTTGACACCGGCCGCGTCGGTGGCGGGCTTCAGGCTCAGGTTGTCCAGCGCCACGTAGAAGCGGTTCTTCACCGATTCGAACGGGTACTGCCACGACAGCGGGTGCTCGCGATCGCCGCTGCCCAGGGCGATATAGACATAGCCTTTGCTGTACAGCAGCGCCGGGTTGAACATGAATTTGCGCGGGCTGCTGGCCTCATTGGTATAGGCCACCCGGTACATTTGCCAGTCGACGGGCGCCAGGGCGGTCTTGGTGGTCGGACCGTTGATGAAGTCGATACGGTAGATATTGCCGCCCAGGTCGGCGGCATAGGCGTAGTCCGGCATGCCGTCGCCATCGATATCAACCATCGAAATGTCGCCCGCCACGCTGCGCTTGGTCTGGAAGCTGGCCAGCTTGGCGCCGGTGGCGGCATTGAGCACGTAGATGTAGCCGCCTTTGCCGGCGGTGCAGGTTGGCGCGCCGGTATTGGCGTCCTCGCAGTTGTCGTAGCCGCCGCCCATCACCAGCACCGGTACCGATTGCGAATAGCCCTTGATAAAGGCCGCCGAAGGGGTGGACCAGGTCTGGCCCAGGCCTTCCATGCCCGTGGTGCAGCCGCTGTCGTTGCCCAGGTTAGGGCAGCCGACCGCCCACATCATGCGCGGCGAAGTCGGATTGGTCACGTCCAGGCCGTACACCATGCGGCCGCCACGGCGCATGGTCGGGAACACCCACACCGCAGTGTTGTCGGCGTTCTGGTAAATGCCGGCGGAGCCGTCGAAAAAGTAGTCCTTCTGGGTACCGACCGCCGCCACGTCGCCCGGGCCGGCGACGTTCGGATAGTTCACCAGCGGGGTCTGGTCTTTCAGGCGCTGCAGGCGGCTGAAGAATTCCGGCGCGATGAAGGCCCACAGTTCCTTGCCGGTTTCGGCTTCCACGGCTCGGAAATAGCCGTCATTGGCGCCGTAATAGACCACCACCCCGCGCGTGCCGCCGTAGTTGATGGGAAGCGGACGCGAGTGGATCACGTCGCCGTGGATCGACGGGCGGGTCTTGGTGGTGTCGCCGGTATTGCGCTCGTTATTGACGTCGGCGCCCTTGATGAAGTTCACCAGGTCGGCCGACAGGCCGCTATTGGCGGTGTTGAAGTCGACCAGGGTGCTGCCGCCTACCGTGCGGGTCAGCAGCGTGCGGTTGACCGCGTAGCTCGGCGTAGTCGTGGTGGTGGTCGGGTTGTTACCGTTGCGCAGCACTTGCGCCACCGCGCCTTTTTCCACCAGCGGGCCATCCGGCAGATCGGAATAGGCGTCCTTGCCGGCGCAGGCGCCAGCCGGGTCGGGGTTGATGCCGAGGTCTTTCCAGTAGGGGCCGTTGTCGCTGGTCCACCAGCTGGCCGCGCAGTCGGTCACGAAGCCGGTATTGTTGTTGACCGCCAGCGAGCCGTTGACGTCGCCCAGGCTGATCTCGGAACCTTGCACCACCAGCTGGTAGCGCTTGAGGTTGCCGAACCAGCGCGGCTTGGCGTCCGGATCCGGGCGGAACATACCGATGAAGACCTGGTTCTGGTTCTGCGAACGGTTGGTGGCGTTCACCGGCAGCGAGGTCGAGGCAAAGGTCGAGTTCACCGCCAGCACCTCGCCGATGATCTGGTTAAGCGCATCGACAATCGCCTGCTTGTTCTTGGCCGCAAAGTACTTGCCGCCGCCCACCTTGGCCATGCTCAGCATGAGCTTGGTGTGCTCGATGTTCTGCTGCGCGTTGTAGACGTCGACGGTATAGAACACCACTTTGGACTTCATGGTGCTGTTCGGGATCGGCACGCCCTTGTCGTGCAGGAAGCGCGCCCATTCGTCGGCATTGAAGGGGTTGTTGTCGACCGTGGTGCCGGTGGTGGCGACGTTGGTGGTGATGGTGTTGGTGCCGTTGATGGCGTACGAGGCCTGGCCGGCCGGGCAGGTCATGCTGCCGTCGTTCAGCGCCGAACCGATCGTGCAGCCATCGGTATAGGCGGAGCAATTGGTCGGCCATGGCGCAACGTTCAGGGCCGCAGCGGCGGCGGTCGGGCTGGCGTAGCAGATCGGGGTCTGGCCGATGTTGGTGGTGACCTTTTGCGTGGTGGTCGAGAAGTTCGGCAGGCCCAGCTGGTTGGCATTGCCGCCCAGCGCCCGCAGCTGGGCGGTGTTGGCGGCGTCATCCTTGGTCGGGCCGCTCTGGTCCGGGTTGGTGACGAAGATGACGATGGTCTTGGCGCAGCTGGCGTCATCGCTCAGCGGCGATTTGAAGGTCGCGTAGCGGCTGGTGTAGCCATTGGCATCGGCGCGCGCGGCCGGGGTGGCGTTCGGCGAATAGCCGTTCAGCCCGCCCAGGTAGTTGTAGATGTCATACATCAGGTTGCCGTACATGGTGCCGGAATTGCGTTTCTCCGAGGGCGACGTGATGTTGTTGTTGATGGTGTCGAGATGGGTGCCGAAGGCGGCCTTGGCGGTGCTGGTCATCGGCTGCACGTGGAAGCGTACGTAGCCGCCATTGTCGTTGGCATTGCCGTCGGTGACGAACTCAAACAGGCCGACGTTGACTTTATCGTTCAGGCCCGCGATCGCGAGCTTGATTGCCTGCACTTCAGACTGGCCCTGGGCGTCGCCGCCGGGCCACTTTTGTGCCTGGCGCGACCAGTTGGACGTATTGTCCAGCACGATCAGGATGCGCGGGTTGATCGAAGTGCCGGCGGAAGCGCCGGTGAAGATATCGATGTCGTCAGCGCCAGCCGGGAACGACAGGAGGGTGGCGCATGCACCGAGGCTGATGGCCACGGTGGAGAAGTACTTTTTTAGCATGGCTGGCTCGCAATCAGGGGTAGAAATTATTTACAGCTGGTGTCGACGTTGTCGGTCTTGACGCGGACGCCGACACCTTGCACGACTTCCACCTTGGACGCCACTTGCTGGTCTTCGCTGGTGGCAGTGATTTCCCATGTGCTGTCGGCGCACAGGGAATTGCCGGTAACGCTGCCGGTGCCGGCCATGCCGAAGGTGTTGCCGGTGCCGACGGTACAGTTGCGGTCGTCCTCGATGGCCAGGTCGAGTTCGGTGGTCTTGATGGTGCGCGCCTTGACGCAGGCCGGTTTCTGCAAGGTGGTCACGATATCGACTTTGCCGTCGCCATTGATGTCGTGGCAGCGCTTGTTGCTGTCGCCGCAAGGTGTGGCCAGCGCGTCTTCCGGCGTTTCGAAGAAGCGCGTGCCGGAGATGGCTTCGTCCAGCACGCGGCGGCTGGCGGCGATGCCTTCGTCGCGGTTTTGCATATTGTTGACGACCTGGATGCTGGACTTGCCCAGGTTGAAGCTGCTCACGGCCAGCAGGGTAATCAGGACCAGCATGACCAGGGCCATGATCAGGGTCATGCCGCGCTGCCGCTGGAGGACAGGGGAGTTCATCAGGATTTCCTTCCAGCCACGTTAGGCAGGCCGATCACCGAAGTGAAGACATGGCGCTTGTACTTGTCGCGCTTGGCGTTGATGACGTTCTGGCGCCCGTTGTCATCCAGGCCCAGCACGTAGGACTTGGTGTCGGTGTGCGTTACCGAAGGGCTCAGCGTGCGCGCCAGCAAGTGCAGCTTGACCGACACCACATTGCTCCAGTTGGCCACGGCGCAGGCGCTGGAGGCGCAGCCGCCGGCTTTCTCGACGTCGGGCGTGTAGATGTCGGCCACGCCGTTATTGTCGGTGTCGATGCCATATTCGACCTGCATATTCTCAATGCCTTCGGCCAGCGGCACGATCTGCACCGAGACCACGCCATTCTTGCTGACGACTTCCGCGCGCTTGAGGGTAGGAATGCCGTCGCCCGCCATGCTGTTGTTGGCGATGAAGTAGATGTGGGTCAGCAGCCGGCGCAGATCGGCGAGGCTGCCGCTGCCCGGTGTTTCAGTGCAGTTGCGCTTGTGCAGCGTGAAGCCGGTGGCCAGCGCCGATACCTGGTAGTGCTTGGTCAGGTCGGAGGAGCCCAGCTCATAGCTCTGGTTGCACAGCGAGGCCTGGAAGAAGGGGCCGCCTTCGGTGGCGGCATCGCAATCGGCGGCACCCACCACGCAGGTGTGGGTGTGGCGCACCACCATGATGTCGGTCTTGGTGCGCACGTCTGCCAGGCAGTCGATCGGGTTCTTGTCGTCATAGCCCTGGACCGCCAGCGCAATGGCGCCGCGGATCACCGCGATATCGGTGGAGCAGGGGTCGGGCGGCGCCGCCGGCATGGTCAGCACGGCCGGGTCGAACTCGGCGTAATAGCCGGCATTGCGCACGTCGCCGGTCATCAGCTGCATGGCGTAGCGGCCGTTTTCCACCTGGCGGTTGGCGCGTTCGATTTCCAGCTGGGCCTGGTTATTGCCCATGAAAAGGCTGGACAGGCCGGCCAGCAGCAACAGGCCGATGGCGACTGCCACCATCAGCTCGATCAGGGTGAAGCCGCGCTGGTGCGGTCGGTGCGGATACATGCGGGCGCTCCTCATTGGCAGTCCAGCAGGGGGATCATGACCTGGGCGGCAATCAGGCGGCGGTACTTTTCGTCGCCAAATTTGTTCTGGCCGCAGGTCAGGCTGGGCGCTTGCGTGGTATGCAAGCCTTGCCAGGTCACGGCAACCTGGTACACGCCGGGGGTGCAGACGCCCGCCGCGGGGTTGGCGGCCTGGATCTGGGTGATACAGCCGCGCGCGCCAATCATGGCGCCGACCTTGGTATTGCCGGTGTCGGTTTCCGCCGCGCCTTTCAGCGCATTGCTCCAGTCGCACAGGTCGCGCGCCGCGCCGGCGGCGACCGTGCTGCAGTCACTGGGCTGGGTGTCGCCAGTGCCGATCTCATTGACCAGGTAGGCGTTGCTGTTGAGTGGGTTGCCTTGCAGGCGGGCGGTCATATCGTCCAGCAGGATGACGGCCTGGGCGCGCTGGTAGGATTCGATGGAGCCGACCTGGGCCTTGGACTGGAACACCGCAATGCCCAGCAGGCCAAAGGCCAGGATCACAATCGTGACCAGCACTTCGATCATCGTGATGCCGTATTGGCGGTAGCTCAGCATGATTTGTTCTGGATGTTGGGGCGGCCGCCCAGGTCGATGGTGATGCAGCGCGCCTTGCCGTTCTTGGCGGCGATATTGAATTGCGGATTGCTGGCGCCACGGATACGGCCGGCCGACGTGAACACCAGGTCGGCGCTTGGCCCGGTGATGGTCAGGTTCGAACGGGTGCTGAAGCTGGCCAGCGCCGGTTCACCAGGGTTGGGGCTGGGGATGGTCCAGCCGGTGTTCCAGTTGGTGGAGGGTGTGATCCGGACATCGGCGTTGCGTTTGATGGCTTCGCTGCGCGCACGCAAGATGGTGGTGAACAGGTCGCTGGTGGTGCTCTTCATGCGCTGGTTGACCACCATTTCCTGCATGGACGGGACGCCCAGGCCTGCGAGGACGATGATGATGGCGACCACCGCCATCATTTCGATCAAACCAAAACCAGCTTCGCGTTTCATGGCATCACCACTTGTCGGCCGGCAGCTTGGCGCCCGCCTGGTCGATGCTGAGATTGCCATCCGGAGCCTGCTTGCTGCCTGCCACAGGCGTGGCCGTGATGGTGAAAGTCGGCGGCGGGCCGTCGCCGGTTACTATGCTGATAGTGTAAAACTTGGAGACCGCGGTGGGGGTGGTCATGTTCAGGTCGGCTACCGTGCCTTTGTAGGTGCGGGCGTCGGACAGGAATTGCTGCTGGCGCGTGGCCAGGTCGAGCAAATGCTGCTGGGCGGCGCTGCGGTTGCCGCGGATGACATAGCGGGAATAGGAAGGCATGGCGACTGCCGCCAGCACGCCGATGATCACGACGGCGACCATGACCTCGATCAAAGTGAATCCCCGGTGGCTCGGCTTTTTCATCCTGGCTCCCGATAATTTGATAGTTATAGTGGATTCATTCTAATTCCAATGTTTCCCCATGTCAACTTTTTGCCTGGGAGTCTTCGTTACATTTTAACCACAAAAGACAAGGGCCCCTTGCACGATTGCAAGGGGCCCCAGGGGTGCAAGGATTACTCTGCGGTGGCTGCCAGCGGCTCCTGCGCCAGTGGCTGGACCGGGGCGCTGGCGGGGCTTGGATTGGCCAGCTCACGCTGCAGGGTTTCCATGTCGAGTTCGCCTTCCCACTTGGCCACCACCACGGCCGCCACGCCATTGCCGACGAAGTTGGTCAGGGCGCGGCATTCGCTCATGAAGCGGTCGATGCCGAGGATCAGCGCCATGCCGGCCACCGGGATGGTCGGCACCACGGCCAGGGTGGCGGCCAGGGTGATGAAGCCGGCGCCGGTGATGCCGGAGGCGCCCTTGGAAGTCAGCATGGCGACGCCGAGGATGGTCAGTTGCTGCATCAGGGTCAGGTCGGTGTTGGTGGCCTGGGCCACGAACAGGGCGGCCATGGTCATATAGATATTGGTGCCGTCCAGGTTGAAGGAGTAGCCGGTCGGGACCACCAGGCCGACCACCGGCTTGGAGGCGCCCAGCTTTTCCAGCTTGCGCATCAGCGATGGCAGGGCGCTTTCGGAGGACGAGGTGCCCAGCACGATCAGCAGTTCTTCCTTGATGTAGGAGATGAAGCGGGTGATCGAGAAGCCGGTGTACTTGGCGATGGCGCCCAGCACGATGAACACGAACAGCGCGCAGGTCAGGTAGAAGGAACCCATCAGCTTGGCCAGCGGCAGCAGGGAGTCGATACCGTATTTGCCGATGGTGAAGGCCATGGCGCCGAATGCGCCGATCGGGGCGGCCTTCATGATGATGTTGACCATGCCGAAGAAGGCGTGCGAGATCTCGTCGATCAGCTTGGCCACCGGGCGGCCGCGCTCACCGAGCATCGACAGGGCGAAGCCGAACAGTACCGCCACCAGCAGCACCTGCAGGATGTCGCCTTTAGCGAAGGCATCGACCACGGTGTTCGGGATGATGTTCAGCACGAAGTCGGTGGTGGTCTGGGCCTTGGCCTTTTCCGTGTATTGGGCGATGGATTTGGTGTCCAGGGTGTGCGGGTCGGCGTTGAAGCCGGCGCCGGGCTGCATGAAGTTGGCGACGGCCAGGCCGATCACCAGCGCGAAGGTGGAGACGATCTCGAAATAGAGCAGGGCCTTGCCGCCGACGCGGCCGATTTTCTTTACGTCCTGCATGCCGGCGATGCCGCTCACCACGGTGCAGAAGATGACCGGGGCGATGATCATTTTGATCAGCTTGATGAAACCGTCGCCCAGCGGTTTCATTGCCACCGCGTCGGTGGGCAGGTAGATGCCGAGCAGGACGCCGCACGCAATCGCGAACAGCACCTGCACGTACAGGATTTTGTAGAACGGTTTCTTTTCCATGATGAGGACCCTCGTTTTGTCTCCGAATGTCCCCATCATGTCAAATGGGTTGTCTTGCCGCTATTGTGTCTATCCGCATTGTGGATTTCCACAATTACTGTGCCACCCAGCCCCCATCCATATTCCACGCCACGCCGCGCATCTGGCGCGCCGCGTCGGAGCACAGGAACACCGCCATCGCGCCCAGTTCCTCCGGCGTGACGAATTCGCCGGACGGCTGCTTCTCCGCCAGCAGGGCGGCTTTGGCGGCCTCGTTGGACAGGCCATCTTTTTCGGCGCGCGCATCGACCTGCTTTTGCACCAGCGGCGTCAGCACCCAGCCCGGGCAGATCGCATTGCAGGTAATGCCGGTCTTGGCGGTTTCCAGCGCGGTGGCTTTGGTGAAGCCCACCAGGCCATGCTTGGCCGCGACATAGGCCGATTTGCCGGCCGACGCCACCAGGCCGTGCACCGAAGCCAGGTTGATGATGCGGCCCCAGTTGCGCGCCTTCATGTGCGGCAGCGCCAGGCGCGTGGTGTGGAAGGCGGAAGTCAGGTTGATGGCGATGATTGCGTCCCAGCGTTCGGCCGGGAAGTCTTCGACATTGGCCACGTGCTGGATGCCCGCGTTGTTGACGAGGATATCGACGCCGCCGAAAGTGCTCGCCGCATAATTCATCATGGCCTCGATTTCAGCCGGTTTGCTCATGTCCGCGCCGTGGTAGCCCGCCAGCACGCCGAATTCGGATGCCAGCGATTCCTGCAATTTGGCGATTTCGCCGGCGTCGCCAAAGCCGTTCAACACAATATTGGCGCCTTCCGCCGCCAGGCTGCGGGCGATGCCCAGGCCAATGCCGGACGTGGAGCCGGTGACGAGTGCGGTTTTGCCGCGCAGAGTGGTGCTGCCCATTAGGTCCCCTATAATTTGTTAGCCAATGTAGAATGTAGCGCAAAAACCAAGGAGCGAGAAGCCGCATGCCGCAAGCGAAAATCAAATCCGTCCAGTGTTTCTCCATGTCCGGCCTGCACCAGATGGCATATAAGGAATGGGGCGACGAAGACAACCCGAATGTACTGGTTTGCGTGCATGGCGTGACCCGTGTTTCGGACGATTTTGACAATCTTGCACAGTCACTGTGCAAGGATTACCGTGTTGTTTGCCCCGATGTGGTGGGCCGCGGCCGCTCCGGCCACTTGCGCAATCCGCAGCTGTACCGTATTCCGCAATATGTGAGCGACATGGTGACCCTGCTGGCGCGCGTGCTGGCCAAGGGCGAGCGCCAGACCGTGGACTGGTTCGGCACCTCGATGGGTGGCCTGATCGGCATGGGCCTGGCCTCGCTGCCGGACAGCCCGATCAGCAAGCTGGTACTGAACGATATCGGCCCGACCCTGGACTGGACCGCGATCCAGCGCATCGGCGACTACATCGCGCAGGACGTGCGCTTCCCGAGTTTTGAAGCGGGAGCGGAATTCGTGAAGATGGTGTCGGTGACCTTCGGCCAGCACACCGATGAAGAATGGCGTAAGCTGGCGGCTGACGTGCTGCGCCAGGAAAAAGATGGCTCCTGGGTGCGGCATTACGACATGGGCCTGGCGCTGCCGTTCCAGTCGGTGACGCCGGAATCGGCCAAGGCCGACGAGGCGGCGCTGTGGGCGGCTTACGATGCGATCCGCTGCCCGACCTTGCTGGTGCGCGGCGCCAATTCCGACCTGCTGTCGCGCGCGACCGCCGAGATGATGACGCAGCGCGGCCCGCACGCCCGCCTGGTGGAAATTGCGGGCGTTGGCCACGCGCCGACCTTCCTGCACGACGACCAGATCGCGATCGCCAAAGATTTTTTGTTGAACAGCTGAAGAGAGAAGAATGGAACTTAAACGTTTTCACGTAGGTAAGCGCTTGTCTGAAATGGCCGTCCACAACGGCACCGTCTACCTGGCCGGCATGGTGCCGAACGTCGGCGGCAGCATCCAGGAACAAACCGCGGACGTGCTGTCCCAGATCGACAAGCTGCTGGCTGAAGCGGGCAGCGACAAGTCGCGTATCCTGATGGCGCAGATCTATATCACCGACCTGGCCAACTTCCCGGGCATGAATGAAGTGTGGGATGCCTGGGTCGTCGAAGGCAACACCCCGCCGCGCGCCACTGTGGTTGCGCAACTGGCCCGTCCTGAATGGCTGCTCGAGATCGTGGTGACGGCCGCCCAACACTAAAGTAGCAAAGGTTTTCGTAATGGTTTCAATCGCGGCTCTCAATAGCGCAACGACGGACCAGCTGGTACAAGGCTTGTCCGCCGACGACGGAGCGCGCGTGCTGGCCGCGCTTGATCATGCCAGCGAAGCGTACGCGGGCCGTACCACCGGCCACGGGCAGGATGCCCTGGAATTTGTCATTGGAGTGGCCAGCACACTGGCCATCCTGAACACCGATGCGGAAACCCGCATCGCTGCATTGATGTTCGAGCTTACCCTGCTCGACGCCGACACCGCCCCTTCCATCGAACCGCGCTACGGCAAGGAAGTCAACGATCTGGTCACCGGCGTGCGCCAGCTGATCCGCCTGCGCGAGCTGACGCTGGCGTCGTCCGGCAGTTCCGCGCGCACCAAGACTGCGGCGCAGCAGGCTGTCGCGCAGGTGGAATCGCTGCGCAAGATGCTGCTGGCGATGGCCACCGATATGCGCGTGGTGCTGGTGCGGCTGGCTTCCTGCTGTTCGACCCTGCGCTACTTCGCCGACATCAAGCGCTTCGACGACGTGACGCGCGCTTATGGCCGCGAGACCCTGGACCTTTACGCGCCGCTGGCGAACCGCCTCGGCATCTGGCAGGTGAAGTGGGAGCTGGAGGATCTGTCCTTCCGCTTCATCGAGCCGGAAACCTATAAGCGCATTGCGAAGATGCTGGAAGAGAAGCGCATGGCGCGCGAGAGCTTCGTCACGTCTTCCATTGCGCGCCTGCAATCCGAGCTGGAGTCGGCCGGCATCAAGGCCGAAGTGTTCGGCCGCCCCAAGCATATCTACTCCATCTGGAACAAGATGAAGGGCAAGGAGCTGGACTTCTCGGAGCTGTACGATGTGCGCGCCTTCCGCGTGATCGTGCAGGATGTGAAGACCTGCTATACGGTGCTCGGCGTGGTCCACAATATCTGGACGCCGATCCCGAAAGAATTCGACGATTATATTTCCCGTCCCAAGCCGAACGGCTACCAGTCGCTGCACACGGTGGTGACGGCGGACGATGGCCGTCCTCTTGAAGTGCAGATCCGCACCCAGGAAATGCACAACTTCGCCGAGTACGGCGTGGCGGCGCACTGGCGCTACAAGGAGGAGGGCGGTTCCAATTTCAAGGGCCAGCAGTACGACGAGAAGATCGCGTGGCTGCGCCAGTTGCTGGCCTGGAAGACCGAGGTTGCCGATGCGGTGGTTGGCAGCGAAGACCAGCAGCGCGAGTGGGTGGAAAAGCTCAAATCGGCTTCGCTGGATGACCGCATCTTTGTGCTGACGCCGCAGGCGCGCGTGATCGAGCTGCCGGTGGGAGCAACGCCGATCGACTTCGCCTATCACCTGCACAGCGACGTCGGCCACCGCTGCCGTGGCGCGCGGGTGGATGGCGTGATGGTGCCGCTGAATACGGCGTTGAAGAGCGGGCAAACTTGCGAAATTATTACCGCCAAGGGCGCGCCCGGCACCGCCGGCCCGTCGCGCGACTGGCTGAGTCCGGGCTATACCGTGTCGAACCGCACCCGCACCAAGGTGCGCGCCTGGTTCCATGCGATCGATATCCAGGAGACGGTTGCGAACGGCCGTTCGCTGGTGGAAAAATCGCTGCAGCGTGAGGGCAAGACTGCCGTCAACCTGGAAACCCTGGCGCAAAAGCTGGGCTTCGAGAAGGTGGAGGACCTGTTCCTTTCCGTTGGCAAGGATGAGTTCTCGCTGCGGCATGTTGAGCTGGCCTTGCGCGACCCGGGCGAGACGGACGAGGCTTCCACAGACCAGGTTGCAGTCAACAAGAGCCATAAGTCCAGTGTCGAGTCCGGCGCCAAGTCGGGCGTGCTGGTGGTTGGTACCGACGGCCTGATGACCCAGCTGGCCAAGTGCTGCAAACCGGCGCCGCCGGATCCGATCGTCGGTTTCGTCACGCGCGGCAAGGGCGTGTCGATCCACCGCGCTTCTTGCAAGAACTTCGCCGAAATGCGCGCAAAGGCGCCGGAACGGGTGATTGTGACGGAGTGGGGCAAGGCCAAGTCGGATACGGTGTTCCCGGTCGACCTGTTTGTCCTCGCTTCCGACCGCCAGGGTTTGTTGCGGGATATCTCGGAAATCTTCTCCCGCGAGAAGATCAACGTCATCGGCGTCAACACCCAGTCTGCCAAAGGCCAGGCCCGCATGACATTTACCGCCGAAATCAGCGCCACCAGCCAACTTCAAAAAGCGCTCGCAGCGATCAGCGAAGTTACCGGCATCCTCGAAGCCCGCCGCGCGTAATTCCCTCCAATTCCCGGCGCCACCCCAGCGTCGGGAACTTCTTCCTTTGTTCCGCGTCAAACTCCGTTCCAGCACCCCGCATTAAGCTGCCTGAATGGAGGGAAACATGCTCGACATTAAAAGTGATAAAGAAACCGACGATCTCATTTACCACGTGCTTAGCCGTCCGCCTTTGATTTGGTGAACTGTGGACCAGATTGCGCAAGAAGCCGATCTGCCTCGTCGGCGCGTACTCGAATTCTTGCGCGATACCGACAGAGATATTGTGCAGTCCAACTATACCAATGAGTTCGGCGAGGCGCGCTTTAGCACATGGGATCACTTCTACGCAATCGCGACCTTTTTGCAAAAGCTTCATGGATACCTCGGAACGGGCGTGGATTGATATGGCTAAACTGGTCGAGTTATTGGACTTTTGCGAAGGCGATAAACGCTGGACTCCAGAAATTGGACGGCCGCAATTATGGCTGCCGTTGCCAATTCGGCCGATATTAGGCGGTGGTTTGGCAGCTGAATATGTCGCGTCGGGAATTGCGCTTTCGCCGATTGTCGCCGGTCAACGTTGGGATGACCGCCCCGTTGCTGCTGAAGGCGGTCTTGCCGCGCCGGGCGAGGTGAAGTTTGTCGTGCCAATGGTTGGCGCGTTGCTGCCAACTCTTGGCGCGTGCTGCACGCGCAAGGGCCGTCGCGTGAGGCGGCCGGTGGAGGGTGCTCAGGTTTGCTCGCGCTTGGAGCCGGTGAATGTGTCGAATATGGCGCGGTGGGATTTGTAGGACCAGGCGTCGTCGCGGGAATAATACTCCGCGACCCATTTCTGTAAATGCGCCAGCATGGCATCCTGCTCGGCAGCGGATGCGTATTTATGCGGCTCCCAAGGCCGCCGCAGATTATTGGCGAGGCAAGCGTCAAGCCCAGGATTAAGGAATATCAGTTCACTGCAATAAGGTGCGGCGGCCTGGACTAATTCGCCATAGCAGCCTTCAATCACCCAATTCGTATTCGCCGCAATAAACTCATTGAGTGAATCCGCAATATCGGCAGCAGGGCGCTGCACAGCTATTTTCCCCGGCTCCCAGACAATAGAATCCAGGTCCAAATGTGCGAGACCATTTTGCGCGGCGGCAGCACGGGCAAATGTGCTTTTGCCGGAACCGGAATTGCCGAAGACAAGTAATCTCATGGTTCCGCCTGCAAAGTAATATGGTCAATACCATGCCGTGCACGCAGCATGGCTTTGACGCGATCCAAAATCGCCGGCCATTCCTGCAAGTCATCAATATGCAAATGGCCAATCAACGCCGGCTGGCCCGGCGACATTTCCCAAACGTGCAAGTCGTGCACCGACAATACGCCTGGCACCTCAGCCAGGTCGGCGCCGATCTGGGCGTAGTCGGCGCTGTCTGGCACACCTTCCATCAGGTGGTGGAAAGATTCGCGCAGCACGCCAATGGTAGATTTCAGGATAAGCAGCGACACCAGCAACGACAAGATCGGGTCGATCTGCATCCAGCCGGTCGCCATGATGACGCCGCCGGCGACCAGCGCCGCAACGGAGCCCAGCAGGTCGCCCAGCACATGCACCAGCGCCGCGCGGGTATTCAGGCTCTCCTTGTCGCGCGACAAACTCCAGGCCACCAGCAAGTTGATGCAGAAGCCGATACCGGCCACTACCAGCACGGTGCGCCCCTGTACCGGCTCCGGGGAAGCAAAGCGCTGCACAGCCTCGAACACAATCCATCCCACAACGAGCAACATTGCCAGGCCATTCACAAAAGCCGCCAGCGCCTCCGCGCGGCCGAAGCCGAATGAGTAGCGGGCGGAAGGGCGGCGCTTGGCGATCAGCTGCGCCAGCAGGGCCAGGCCGAGCGCAGCCGCGTCGGTCACCATATGCCCGGCGTCGGAAATCAGGGCCAGCGAGTTGGCGATAAAGCCCGACACCACCTCGACCACGGCAAAGCCCAGGGTCAGCGCCAATGCCATGGCAAGTGCGGCCTGGCTGCGGTGTTCGTTAAAGTGGGCGTGCTGGGCGTCGCCGTCCAGATGGGCGTGGAGGTGCGTGGAATCGTGGTTTTGCATGTGTCTGAATATAGCAGCAATGTTTTCTTGGGAAAACACTTGTCATGGGCGGAACACCTCTCTATAATGCTGGCTCTCGGGCGGTTAGTTCAGCTGGTTAGAATACTTGGTCGACATCCAAGGGGTCGGGGATTCGAATTCCTCACCGCCCACCAGAACATGTAGTACGATTGCAAAAGACAACGGGCGGTTAGTTCAGCTGGTTAGAATACCTGGTCGACATCCAGGGGGTCGGGGATTCGAATTCCTCACCGCCCACCAGACACTTTGTAAGAGCGAGAAAGGCACACCGGTTATGACACCGCGAACTACCATCAAGGTTGGTGAGTGACGCTAGTCGATCGGCTTTCTTTTGCTTGTTCAATTGAAGAAAAACGCGGCTAGCCCGCGTTTTTTTTCGTCCCTATTTTCCTGTACTACCTTTTTTCTTCCGGAGATCCATGATGGTTTCAATCCGACTGCCCGACGGCTCCATCCGTCAATTCGATGCCCCAGTAACTGTTGCGCAAGTCGCGTCCAACATCAGCACCAGCCTGGGCAAAGCCGCCCTGGCCGGTAAAGTCGACGGCAAGGTAGTCGACACTTCCTTCCTGATTGAGAAGGACTCCGACGTCGCCATCGTGACCGACAAGGATGCCGAAGGCCTGGACGTGATCCGTCACTCCACCGCGCACTTGCTGGCGTACGCCGTCAAGGAACTGTTCCCGGATGCGCAAGTCACCATCGGCCCGGTGATCGAAAACGGCTTCTACTACGATTTCTCCTACAAGCGTCCATTCACCCCGGACGACCTGGTGGCGATCGAGAAGAAGATGGCTGAACTGGCGAAGAAGGACGAGCAGGTCACCCGCAAAGTGCTGCCGCGCGACGAAGCCGTGGCGTACTTCAAGTCCATCAATGAACACTACAAGGCCGAGATCATCGCTTCGATCCCATCGAACGAAGACGTCTCCCTGTACACCGAAGGCAATTTCACCGACCTGTGCCGCGGCCCGCACGTGCCATCGACCGGCAAGCTGAAGGTCTTCAAGCTGATGAAGCTGGCCGGCGCTTACTGGCGCGGCGACAGCAAGAACGAAATGCTGCAGCGTGTGTACGGCACCGCGTGGACCAAGAAGGAAGACCAGGAACAGTACCTGTTCCAGCTGGAAGAAGCGGAAAAGCGCGACCACCGCAAGCTGGGCAAGCAGCTGGACTTCTTCCACTTCCAGGACGAAGCGCCAGGCCTGGTGTTCTGGCATCCGAAAGGCTGGACCATCTGGCAGCAGGTGGAGCAGTACATGCGCAAGAAGTACCAGGACAATGGCTACCAGGAAGTGAAAGCGCCGCAGATCCTGGACGCTTCGCTGTGGGGCAAGACCGGCCACTGGGAAAACTACCGCGAGAACATGTTCGTGACCGAGTCCGAAAACCGTTCCTACGCGCTGAAGCCAATGAACTGCCCAGGCCACGTCCAGATCTTCAACAGCGACCTGCGTTCCTACCGCGACCTGCCGCTGCGCTACGGTGAGTTCGGCCAATGCCACCGCAACGAGCCGTCCGGCGCGCTGCACGGCATCATGCGCGTGCGTGGCTTCACCCAGGATGACGGCCACATTTTCTGCACCAACGAGCAGATCGAGCCGGAAGTGGTGGCGTTCCACCAGCAGGCGATGGAAGTGTACAAAGACTTCCACTTCGAAAACATCGACGTCAAGCTGGCGCTGCGTCCTGACAACCGCATCGGCGACGATGAGGTGTGGGATAAAGCCGAAGAGGCGCTGCGCTCCGGCCTGCGCGCTTGCGGCGTGACTTGGACCGAGCTGCCAGGCGAGGGTGCGTTCTACGGTCCGAAGATCGAGTACCACCTGAAGGATTCGCTGGGCCGCCCATGGCAGGTCGGCACCATGCAGGTCGACTTCTTCATGCCGGGCCGCCTGGGCGCCGAGTATGTGGCGGATGACAACACCCGCAAGACTCCGGTCATGCTGCACCGTGCAATCGTGGGCTCGCTGGAGCGCTTCATTGGTATCCTGATCGAGAACTACGCCGGCGCGCTGCCGATGTGGCTTGCCCCTCAGCAAGTATCGATTCTGAACATCAGTGATGCACAGGCGGATTACTGCAAAGCGCTTGAATCCAAGCTGCGCAAACTGGGCTTCCGCGTTGCCGCTGATTTGCGCAACGAGAAGATTACGTATAAAATCCGCGAACATTCCGTCCAAAAAGTGCCTTTCATCCTCGTGGTGGGCGACAAGGAACGGGATGCCAACACCGTGGCCGTGCGTGCCCGGGGCAATGTCGATCTTGGCGTCATGTCGGTCGAAGCCCTGGTGGAGCGACTGCAGCAAGACGTCGCTACCAAAGCCTGATGCGTGAAATACCGCAACCGGCCGACTAACCAAAATTGAAGGAAACACCATAGCTACTGACAAGTCTTCCCATCGCATCAATGGCGAGATCACCCACCCTGAAATGCGTCTGTCGGGTGTGGATAATGAACCGCTGGGCATCGTAAGCCTGGCCGAAGCCTTCCGCCTGGCGGAAGAGGCCGATGTCGACCTGGTCGAGATCGCGCCGAACGCGAATCCTCCAGTCTGCCGACTGATGGATTACGGTAAGTTCAAGTATTCGGAGCAGAAAAAGGCGCACGAAGCCAAGTTGAAGCAGAAGGTGATCTCGGTCAAGGAAGTCAAATTCCGTCCGGGTACCGATGATGGCGACTACAACATCAAGCTGCGCAACCTGATCAAGTTCCTGGAAGACGGTGACAAGACCAAGATCACCCTGCGTTTCCGCGGCCGTGAAATGGCCCACCAGGACATCGGCATGCGCATGCTGGAGCGTCTGAAGGCTGACCTGGAGCCGCATGGCCAGGTCGAGCAGTTCCCGAAGATGGAAGGCCGTCAGATGATTATGGTGCTGGCGCCGAAGAAGAAGAAGTGAACCGGTAAACCGGTGTCCGTCCCAGCGGGTCGGACACCGCCATTCGAACGCCGCTGGCTTCAATCGAGGCCGGCGGCGTTTGCATTTTGGTGCCTGTCCCCGCGGGTCAGGCACCGGTTTACCGGTTTCAACAAAACCTGTGCTATACTCCCGGGTTCCCGTGAGAGTAGGCACCAAAAGTGCAGTAGTGTTGCTGCCACCTACAATCCGGTCATTATTGGAGCATTCACATGCCAAAAATGAAAACCAAGAGCTCCGCGAAGAAGCGTTTTCGCGTGCGCCCAGGTGGCACCGTTAAGTCCGGTATGGCGTTCAAGCGTCACATCCTGACCAAGAAGACCACCAAAAACAAGCGTCAACTGCGTGGCACCCGTAACATCAATGCGTCCGACGTTCAAAGCGTCTACCGCATGATGCCGTCCGCTTAATCTCACAACATTATTTAAGGAGCTACTATGCCTCGAGTAAAACGTGGGGTTACCGCGCGTGCCCGTCATAAGAAAGTACTGAACCTGGCCAAGGGTTACCGTGGTCGTCGCAGCCGTGTATATCGCGTTGCCAAGCAAGCAGTTATGCGCGCTGGCCAATACGCCTACCGCGACCGCCGTAACAAGAAGCGCGTCTTCCGCGCCCTGTGGATCACCCGTATCAACGCGGCTTCCCGCGAACACGGTCTGACCTACAGCGTGTTCATGAACGGCCTGAAGAAGGCTGCGATTGAACTGGACCGTAAGGTCCTGGCTGATATGGCTGTGATGGACAAGCCTGCGTTTGCAGCGATTGTCAACGTCGTCAAAGCCAAGATCGCTGCTTAATTGCCAGTGATGTGCGCTGCTTTCGGGCAGCGAACATAAGAAGCGGGACATGGCTTTGGCTATGTCCCGTTTTTAATTTCCACCACAGGAAAAAAGTCGGATGAACTCCCTCGAACAACTCGTCGTCGCCGCGCAGGCTGACTTTATCGCCGCCGCCGACGCTGCCGCACTTGAAAACGCCAAAGCCAAATACCTTGGCAAGACTGGCCAGATCACCGAAATGATGAAGGGTCTGGGCAAGCTGGATCCGGAAGAGAAGAAGGCGCAGGGCGCCCTGATCAACGCTGCCAAGGTGCAGATCGAGTCCGCGCTGACTGCGCGCCGTGATGCGCTGGCGGAAGCCCAGCTGCAGCTGCGCTTGAATGCTGAGGCGATCGACGTCTCGCTGCCGGGCCGTGGCCGTGCTCCGGGTGGCCTGCATCCTGTGATGCGCACCTGGGAACGCGTTGAAGAAATCTTCCGTTCCATTGGTTTCGATGTTGCGGGCGGTCCTGAGATTGAGACTGACTGGACCAACTTTACCGCGCTGAATTCGCCTGAGAACCATCCGGCGCGTTCGATGCAGGATACTTTCTACGTTGAGGGTAACGACAGCACCGGCAAGCCGCTGCTGCTGCGTACCCACACCTCGCCGATGCAGGTGCGCTATGCGCGCAACAGCAAGCCGCCGATCAAGGTGATCGCGCCGGGCCGTACCTATCGCGTGGATTCGGATGCGACGCATTCGCCCATGTTCCACCAGGTTGAGGGTCTGTGGATTGCGGAGGATATTTCCTTCGCTGACCTGAAGGGCGTGTACCTGAATTTTGTTAAGGCTTTCTTTGAGACGGATGACCTGCAGGTGCGCTTCCGTCCTTCGTATTTCCCGTTCACCGAACCGTCGGCAGAGATCGATATCGCGTTCGGCAGCGGTCCGCTGAAAGGGCGCTGGCTGGAAGTGTCCGGCTCGGGCCAGGTGCATCCGAATGTGGTGCGCAATTTTGGTCTCGATCCGGAAAAGTACATTGGTTTCGCGTTCGGCTCCGGCCTGGAGCGCCTGACCATGCTGCGCTATGGCGTGAATGACCTGCGCCTGTTCTACGAAGGCGATCTGCGCTTCCTGAAACAGTTCAACTAAAACCGGTAAGGCTGGGTCAGACCCAAGGGTCTGACCCTGGTCTGCGAACGCCGCGTATCCGGGTCTGACCCAGGTTTACCGGTTCTAAAAGATACGAAAGCTGACTATGCAATTCTCTGAAAACTGGCTGCGCACGATGGTCGATCCGAAGATGACTTCGGATGAACTGGCACATATGCTGACCATGTCCGGCCTCGAAGTTGAAGACATCGATCCTGTCGCGCCTCCATTCACCAACGTGGTGGTTGGCCATGTGCGCGAAACCGCGAAGCATCCGAACGCTGACCGCCTGAACGTGTGCCAGGTCGACGTCGGTACCGGCACGCTGCTGAACATCGTCTGCGGCGCGCCAAACGTGCGTCCAGGCCTGAAAGTGGCATGCGCCATGGCCGGCGCGGTGCTGCCGCCAGGCGCGGACGGCAAGCCGTTCGAAATCAAGGTAGGCCAGCTGCGCGGCGTCGAGTCGCAAGGCATGCTGTGCTCCGCCAAGGAACTGAAGCTGAGCGAAGAAGGCTCCGGCCTGATCGAGCTGCCGGATGATGCGCCAATCGGCCAGAACATCCGCGACTACTTCTCGCTGAACGACCTGAAGTTCACCATCAAGCTGACCCCGAACAAGGCGGACTGCCTGTCCGTGCTGGGCGTCGCGCGCGAAGTGTCGGCGCTGACCGGTTCCGCGCTGACCGTGCCGCAGAACCGCGTGGTGCCAGTGACCCTGGATGAAAAGCTGGCAGTGAAGGTCTCCGCACCGGACCTGTGCGGCCGTTTCGCCGGCCGTGTGATCCGTGGCCTGAACGCCAAGGCCGAAACCCCGGCCTGGATGAAGCAGCGCCTGGAGCGCAGCGGCCAGCGTCCGGTGTCGGCACTGGTGGACATTTCCAACTACGTCATGCTGGAACTGGGCCGCCCATCGCACGTGTTCGATCTGGACAAGATCCACGGCTCGCTGGACGTCCGCTGGGGCAAGAAGGGCGAACAGCTCAAGCTCCTGAACGGCAACACCATCGAAGTCGATGAATGGGTTGGCGTGATCGCCGACGACAAGGAACTGGAATCGCTGGCCGGTATCATGGGCGGCGACGCCACCGCCGTGTCGGACGACACCACCAATATCTACCTGGAAGCGGCATTCTGGTGGCCAAACGCCATCCAGGGCCGCGCGCGCAAGTACAACTTCTCGACCGATGCGGCGCACCGCTTCGAGCGCGGAGTGGACTTCGCCTCGATCCCTGAGCACCTGGAGCGCATCACCGCGCTGCTGGTGGAAATCTGCGGCACGCCGGACACCAAGGTCGGCGCCATCGACGACCAGATCGTCAACCTGCCGCAGCGCGCGCCGGTGCAGATGCGCACCGCCCGTGCCGCCAAGGTGATCGGCGTTGCGCTGAACGACGATATGATCGCCGACATCTTCAAGCGCCTGAACCTGGAGTTCTCGCTGGCTGAAGGCGTATTCTCGGTGACCCCGCCAAGCTACCGTTTCGACATCGAAATCGAAGAAGACCTGATCGAAGAAGTGGCCCGCGTGTACGGCTTCGAAAACATCCCGACCCGTCCACCAATGGCAGCGGCCGAGATGCGCATTGCGCCGGAAAACACCCGCTCGATCTTCGCCGTGCGCCACCAGCTGGCCGACCTGGGCTTCCAGGAAGTGGTCAACATGAGCTTCGTGGAAGCGCAGTGGGAACTGGACTTCAACGGCAACGACAACCCGATCAAGCTGCAAAACCCGATCGCGTCGCAGATGTCCGTGATGCGTTCGTCGCTGATCGGCAGCCTGGTGGCCAACGTGCGCTACAACGTCAACCGCAAGCAGCCGCGCGTGCGCCTGTTCGAAGTCGGCGCCATCTTCAAGCGCGACGCGTCGGTGCAGGATGGCCCGCTGACCGTGGCCGGCTACGACCAGCCGCAGCGCGTGGCCGCCATGGCCTACGGCCCGGTGGCTGACGAGCAGTGGGGCATGGAAACCCGCGATGTCGACTTCTTCGACGTCAAGGCCGACCTGGAAGCCCTGTTCGCACCGCGCCAGCTGCGCTTCGCCAAGCTGGCCCACCCGGCGCTGCACCCTGGCCGCGCCGCTTCCGTGGAACTGGACGGCAAGGTGATCGGCTTCATCGGCGAACTGCACCCGCGCTGGCTGCAAAAGTACGACTTGCCAAAAGCACCAGTCGTGTTCGAGGTGGATGCTGTTGCGTTACAGCAACGCGACGTGCCAAACTACGAAGAAATTTCGAAGTTCCCAGGTACCACCCGCGACGTAGCCCTGGTGGTGAAGCAGACCGTACCGGTGCAGGATCTGCTCGACGCTTTCAAGGGCGCCGTAGCCGCCCACGCCCAAGGCCGCATCGTGCAAGCCATTGTTTTGTTTGATGAATATCGCGGCAAAGGTCTGGAAAGCGACGAAAAATCGCTTGCTTTCCGCTTTAGCTTGCAAGATACTCAAAACACCCTGCAGGACGATGTAGTGGACGAGCTGATGAAGACGCTCACCGCGCATGTAGTACTGGCGCACGGTGCAAAACTGCGGGCTTAATTAATATTTCAGTAACTCCAGCGAGTCCGGCAATGCCGGACTCATGTTCTTTAGAAGGCAGGGCAGCAAAATTAACCACAACGACGTCGATTCCGCCGTACTCGAATCCGCATTGGACGCCGAGCTGCACAGCGCAATGCAGAGCGCCAAGGTACGCCAGGAAGCTGAAAAGGATTTGCCTACGCTGACCAAGGCGGAGCTGGCCGAACTGTTGTTCGAGCAAGTGGGCCTGAACAAGCGTGAGGCCAAGGATATGGTCGAAACCTTCTTTGACGAGATCCGCAACGCCCTCGAGCGCGGCGAAGCCGTCAAACTGTCCGGTTTCGGCAACTTCCAGCTGCGCGACAAGCCGCAGCGTCCGGGCCGCAACCCGAAAACCGGCGAGGAAATCCCGATCACCGCACGCCGTGTGGTGACCTTCCACGCGAGCCAGAAGCTGAAGGGCATGGTCGAAGACAGCGCCGGTACGGCGCGCGCAGCTTGATCAAGCAAGGTGCGTGAATGAACGACCGTCCTGGCAAGGCAGACCTGGTAGTGCTGCCGCCGATCCCGGCGAAGCGCTACTTCACCATTGGCGAAGTCAGTGAACTGTGCGGCGTCAAACCGCATGTGCTGCGCTATTGGGAACAGGAATTCACCCAGCTGAAACCGGTCAAGCGGCGCGGTAACCGCCGCTATTACCAGCACCACGAGGTGCTGCTGATCCGCCGCATCCGCGAGCTGCTGTATGAGCAGGGCTTCACCATCTCCGGCGCACGCAATAAGCTTGATAGCCGCGCTACCGAATCGGCCCAAGGCGAGTATGATGACTCCTTGGGCCTGGGCGCAGCGGGCGACGCGCCGCCGCTCGACCGGGAGATGCTGCGCCGTGAGCTGCTAGGCATCCTGGACCTATTGAAGTTGTAAGCAGCTGTAGCAAGGGCGCTTAGGCGTCCTTTTTTTCGGCTACACTTGCCTGAACTGTTAAACCATTGGTGCTACAATATTAACGTTATGATTTTGCTAGTGATATTGCAGACGCTGGCTTCGTTCCCCAGCTGAGATTTAATGAGGGAAGATCAATGATTCGCGTAGCCATCTGTGACGACCACCAGATTGTACGGGCAGGTTTCAAGCAAATCTTTTCGTCCTCGGACGAATTCAGTGTCGTGGCCGAGGGCAGCACCGGCCGCGAGGCTCTCGACATCGCACGCAAGGAAGTGTGCGATGTGCTGCTGCTCGACATCGCCATGCCGGACCAGAGCGGGATCGACACGCTGCGTACCATCCGCCAGGGCCAGCCGGATTTGCCGGTGCTGATCCTGTCCGGCTATCCGGCGCAGCAATATGCGCTCAACCTGTTCAAGATGGGCGCCAACGGTTACCTGAACAAGGAGTGCGAGGCCGAAGAGCTGATCAATGCCGTGCGCACCGTGCACCAGGGCCGCCGCTATGTGAGCTCGCAAGTGGGCGAGTTGCTGGCGCAAAGTTTTGACCGCGATCCGAATACGGCGCTGCACACCGAGCTGTCGGACCGTGAGTTCCAGGTGTTCTTGCGCCTGGCGCGCGGCGCTACAGTGTCCGATATCGGCACCGCGCTGTCGCTGAGCATCAAGACGGTCAGCACCTACCGCACGCGCATCATGGAAAAGATGGGTTTGCAGTCCAATAGCGACCTGACCTACTACGCTATGAAGAACAATCTGCTCGATTGATCGCTCTGCCGCACGATTGCATTGCCGTGCGGCAGTAATTTCCTACGCGTTTTATAATGGGTAAGATGTACTTCACCATCGAACCAGCACCGCGGCACCGCTTGCCGCTCTATAAAACGCTCCTGTGTGTGACGTGTGCGCTGATCCTGATCGTCAATGGCTTCAGCCTGTTCCATAATCTGCAATCGCTGAAGGGCGCCAACGAACAGCTGGCGCTCAGTTCGCGCGTGGCCGAGCGCTTGCAATACCTGAATGTGCTGACGCTCGATGCCGACAGCAGCGCGCGCGGCTACTTTATTTCCGGCAAAGAGACTTATCTGGGGCCGACCCGCTCCGTCATCACCGAATCCGAACGCGAGTTCCGCGAACTGGAAAAGCTGCTGGCCAACAATCCGGCGCAGCTGAAAAACCTGCAGCAATTGCAGGTGCTGGTGCGCAAGCGCATCGCGATGCTGAGCCAGGCCATCGACGTCTACAAGCACAGCGGCCTGGATGAAATCGTCAACATCGCCAAGGTCAGCGATGAGCGCAGCGGCATGGATGAAATCCGCTTGCAGATCGTGATCATGGTGCGCGAACAGAACGAGGCGATGGCGGCGCGCGCGGCCAGCTTTTACCAGGAATACCAGAAGGCGGTGGTGATGGGCGCCGGCATCAACGCCGTCGCGATCGTGGTGCTGATCATGTTCTACCAGCTGGTGCGGCGCAGTTTCATCCACCGCGCGGCGGTCGAGCATGCCCTGCAGCTGTCCAACGAAAGCCTGGAGTCGATGGTGCAGCAGCGTACCGAGCAGCTGTCCGTGCTGTCGCGCCACCTGATCTCGATCAGCGAGGAAGAGAAGATGCGCCTGTCGCGCGAGCTGCACGATGAGATGGGCGCCAACCTGACTTCGATCAGCATGGATATCGCGGCCGTCACGCACCAGCTGCAAAAGACCAATCCGGAACTGGCGACCCAGCTGCGCCGCGCGCGCGGCACGCTGGTTGAAACGGTGGAGCTGAAGCGCCGCATCATCGAAGACCTGCGCCCAAGCTTGCTCGACAACCTGGGCCTGGGCGCCGCCATCGACAGCTATTGCGAAGACTTTGCGCGCCAGGCGGGCATTCCCTGCGAGACCGAGATCGGTGCCGACATCGATGCCGTGGCCAAGGGCGACAGCAGCCTGTCGATTGCGCTGTTCCGCATTGTGCAGGAGTCGCTCACCAATATCCGCAAGTACGCCAAGGCCAGCCGCGTCAGCGTGGCGCTCAAGCGCCAGCCCGATGAAATGCTGGTGCTGCGCATTATCGATGACGGTATCGGTATTGCAGCGCCAACCCTGGCCAAGCCGATGTCGCATGGCTTGCTGGGGATGCGGGAACGGGCGCTGCTGCTGGGCGGTGTCTTGAATATCCGCCGTGGACGGGGTGACAAGGGAACGTGTATCGAGGTCTACATCCCGCTCAAAGGGCGGGGCGGGCGCACAGCCGGCGCCGTGCCGCCCGCGGGGCTACATCCTAGCAGCACGCCACATCAGCGAGCAGGCGATCATACTCAGTCTTCGCCACCTTATAGCACTCGCCCGCATATCGTTCCAGACCTTCACGATCAATGACCGTAATGTTGCCGCGGCGGTAGGTGATCAAGCCGTCTTCCTGCAGCTTGCCGGCGGCGGCGGTGATCGATTCGCGGCGTACCCCCAGCATGATGGAAATCATTTCCTGGGTGACCTTCAGCTCATTGCTTGGCGAGCGGTCCAGGCGGTCCAGCAGCCAGCGGCACAGTTTCTGTTCGATGGAGCTGTGGCGGCCGCCGACAGCGTTCTGGGCCATCTGGGCGAACAGCGCGGCGTTGTAGCGCATCAGGAGCTGGGGCAGGGCGCCGCCCTGGTTGAAGGCATCGCGCAGGGCCTGGGCCTTCAGGCGGTAGCCGTAACCGGCGCTTTGCACCACGGCGGTGCTCATGGCGCGTTCACCGGCAAACATCGATACGCCCACCACGCCTTCGTGGCCCACCACGGCAATCTCGGTGGTGGCGCCGTCTTCCATCACGTACAGCAGGGAAAGGATGGCGGTAGTCGGGAAATAGACGTATTCCAGCTTGCTGCCAAACTCAAACAGTTCCTTGCCGAAGGGCAGTTGCACCAGTTCCAGGTGTTCAAACAGGGCCTCCAGTACTTCTCGAGGGAGGGCTGCCAGCAGCTCGTTTTGCTGGGCGCCGCTGTAGCTGACAACCGGCCGGGACGCAACTTTAAACTCCGACGAACCAATCGGCATGGTACGGGAGAGCGAGTTCTGGGTAGAGACGCTAAGTTGAGTGTTGTTCATTTTATCCTCACAGAAACTAAAGTACACGGTATTGCAGTCGGCATTCGTGGAGTGCTGCTTGCCGATCGCGTTGGTATTACTTTAATTTTCTATGTGAGTGATGAACATAAGAGGTATTACCTCCGTCATGTAGGCTGGCAACATGACGGTTTGTCAGGCTAGTCCTACAACATAGCAATTTTCACTGGCGCACTGTTGGACATTTTCAGTGAGCGTTGCGGTGCGGCGAGTCGGAATTGTCCTAGCGCCTGGGTTAGCAGGGCGGTTTCGGCGTGCACCCGGCTGGCGCCTTCCGAGGCCTGCACCACCAGGGCGGCGTTCTGGCGCGTCATGTCGTCGATGCGGTGCAGGGCGCTGTTGATGCGGGCGATCTCGCTGCGCTGGCCGGCTTCGGCATCGGTAATGCGGGCGATAACTTGTTCCATGCTGCGCACCGAGGCTACCACCTGGGCCATGGTGGCGCCCGCTTCGTCAACCTGGGCGTTGCCGCTTTCGACTTTGGCGACCGAGTCGCCGATCAGGTGTTTGATTTCCAGCGCGGCGGCGGCGGAGCGCTGGGCCAGGCTGCGCACTTCGGTGGCGACCACGGCGAAGCCGCGGCCTGCTTCGCCGGCGCGTGCCGCTTCGACGGCGGCGTTGAGGGCCAGGATGTTGGTCTGGAAGGCGATGCCGTCGATCACGCCGATGATGTCGGCGATGCGGTCGGAGCTGGAACGGATGGCGGCCATGGTGCCAACTACGGCGTCGACACTGGCGCCGCCACGGCGCGCCACGCCGGCAGCCTGCTGCACCAGCTCGCGGCCGTCGTCGGCGTGGGCGCTGTTGCGCTGCACGGCGGCGTCCAGCTGTTCCATCGCTTCCACCGTCACATGCAGGGCGTCGGCCTGGGTGCCGGTGGAGTCGTTCAGCGCGGTGCTGCCGCTCGCCAGTTCGTCGGCGGCGCTGGCGATGCGGGCGGCGCCGCTGCGGATATCGGCCACCAGGGTTTGCAGGGCGCACGTCATGGCGCTGAAAGCGTTGGCCAGGTCGCCGGTTTCGTCGCGTGCCGGCGAGGAGATGCGCACGCTCAGGTCGCCCGCCGCGGCGGCCTGCACGGCGCGGTTCAGCTGGCGGATGTCGCGCATGAAGGAGGCGTAGAAGCCGGCGCCCAGCCAGGCTGCCAGCAGGATGGCCAGCAGCACCACGGCGGCGACCGCGTTGCGGCGCAGGCTATCGCGGGCGGCGCGTTCCTGCAGCAGCTGGTCCAGTGCCTCGGCGGTGCTGGTGGAGAGGGCTTGCAGGGCGGCGTTGGCCTGCAGGCCGGCGGCATTGAATTCCTTGCCGCTGGTCTGGTTGAAGGAATTCAGCACTTCGTTGCGGGCGCGTTCGAGGAAGGCAAGCGCCCCCGGTACGGCGGACAGTTTCGGTTCCAGCGCACCGGCCAGGCCGGGATTGTGTTCGACGATGGCCTTGTACTGCGCCGGCAGGCGTTCCAGTTCGTGGCGCGCCAGCATGGCGGTGGCGGTCAGCATCTGGTCCTCGCCGCCTTCGAACAGGCCGCTGTCGATGTAGGCGGCGCCGCGGCCGCTGATCACCGACAGGTTCTCAGTCAGGCCGGGAAAGGTTTTCAGGAAGGACGCGATCAGGTAGACGCTGCGCACCTCGGGGTCGAGCGAGAGGCGGGCGCGGTCGGCCGCTTCGGCTGCCAGGCTGTCGGCCTGCGCAATCAGCTTGCTGTGGGCGGCGAAACTGGCGCGCGCATCCAGGCCGGCCTGGCGCCGCTGCAGTTGCTGCCAGCCCTGTTCCAGTTCGGCCTGCGCTTCCAGCGCCGCCAGCGGACCGCTGGCGAGCGAGCGCAGGGCGGCGAGTGCGGCGCTGGCGGCATCCGCAGTGCTGCGGATGGCGGCGGCGTGCTCCTGCTGGTTGGCGGCCAGGCGCAGATGTTCCAGGCTGCGTTTCTGCTGCAGCTGCTGGCGCAGTCCATGCAGTTGGCGCACATAGGCCAGGCCCTGGCGCTCGCGCGCGGTGAACGAGACCGATTTGTGGAGCTCCGCGACCAAGAGGCCGGATGCCAGCAGCAGCGGCAGCAGGAACAGCAGCGAAACCAGGATGAATTTGGGGAGCAGGCGCAAGCGCTGCATGAGGGCGATGGCGGGGTGCAGGAATTTCATGCATGTAATGATGCTAGGCAATTGTTACATCTTCATGAATCGGGGCATAATGCGCGAAGATCAATTCATTTCCTTGCCATCCATGCATGTAATCCTGGTTGAAGACGACGCGGTGCTGGCGGATGGCCTGGTGCGGGTGCTGGGCGGCCATGGCATGAGGGTCGAGCTGCTGCAGAACGGCAGCGAAGCCGACGCGCTGCTGCAGCGTCCGGGTCCGGTGGACGTGCTGGTGCTCGATATCGGCTTGCCCGGGCTGGACGGCTTTGAAGTGGTGCGCCGCCTGCGTGCGCGCGGCAGCCAGCTGCCGGTGCTGTTGCTGACGGCGCGCGACGCGGTGGAAGACCGCGTACGCGGCCTCGAGCTGGGCGCCGACGATTACCTCGTCAAGCCCTTCGCCACGCCGGAACTGGTGGCGCGCGTGCGTGCGCTGGCGCGGCGCAATGCGCCCAAGCCCAGCGTGCTGCAAATGGGCGAGCTGGTGCTGGACGTGGGCGCCAAACGCGCCCGGGTGCGCGACAAGGTGATCGACCTCTCGGTGCGCGAATGGGCGGTGCTGGAATACCTGCTGCAGCACGGCTCGCGCGTCGTAAGCAAGCAGCAGATCATCGACGCCATCCTGCCGTGGGGCGAGGACGTCACGCCGAACGCGGTGGAAGTTTATATATCGCGCGTGCGGCAGAAGACGGCGGACGCCGGCATCAGCATCCGCACCATCCGCGGCTTCGGTTATATGCTGGAGCCGCAAGGCCCGGAATCGCATGGATAGCATCCGACTGCGCCTGCTCAAGTGGCTGGTGGTGCCGGTGCTGCTGCTTAACCTGGCCGGCATGGCGCTGAGCTACGCGCTGGCCTGGATTCCCGCGCAGATCGCTTTCGACCAGTCGCTCAGCGAAGCCGCCGCCACGCTGGGCTCGCGCGTGACCGAGCGCGACGGCCGCCTGCTGCTTGATTTGCCGCCCGCCGCCGAACATGCGCTGCGCGACGACGAACTCGACAAAGTCTATTTTTCGCTGCGCGACAACCAGGGACGGCTGGTGGCGGGCGATGCGGTGCTGCCGGTGATGCCGGCGCGCGCCGGTGCGCCCGCCAGCGACGGCATGGTGGCCGGGGAGGCGGTGCGGATGGCGGCGCTGCCCCTGGTGGTGGGGCAGCAGCAGGGCATCGTGGTGGTGGCCAAGACGCTGCGCAAGCGCGGCCAGGCGCGCGCCGCCATCGTGCGCGCCATGCTGCCGCTGGCGGCGGTGCTGACGCTGGCATCGGCCGGCCTGGTCTGGTTCTCGGTCACGAATGGCCTGTCGCCGCTGAACAAGGTGCGCGCCGAAATCCAGGCGCGCAGCGCCGATAATGCGGCGCCCATCGCGACGGCCGAAGTGCCGCTGGAAGTAGCGCCGGTGGTGCAGGCTTTTAACGGCCTGCTGGACAAGGTGCATGCCGGAGCCCAGGCGCAGCAGGACTTCCTGGCCAATGTGGCGCACCAGCTGCGCACCCCGCTGGCCGGCATGCGCACCCAGATCGATCTGCTGGCGGCGCAGGAGCGCGGCCCGGAAGCCGCTTCCTCGCTGGCCATGATGCAGGCCTCGACCGAGCGCATGATCCGCCAGGTCAACCAGCTGCTGGCCTTCGCACGCGCCGAACCGGGCCCGCTGCGCAAGACGCGCATGGAGCGCATGTCGCTCGACCAACTGCTGGAAGAATCGATCCAGCATTTTGTCGAACAGGCGCTGCGCAAGGATATCGACCTGGGCTTCGACCTGCAGCCCACCATGGTGCTGGGCGACCGCTTCCTGCTGCGTGACCTGATCGACAACCTGATCGACAATGCGATCCGCTACACGCCGGCCAAAGGCTCGGTGACGGTGAGCTGCTTTGCCCACCTGGGCGGCGGCATGCTGACGGTGGAAGACTCCGGCCCCGGTATTGCGCCGGCCAAGCGCGCCGCCGTGTTCCAGCGCTTCCAGCGGCTTGACGAAAAGACCACGGGCAGCGGCCTTGGGCTGGCGATCGTGCGCGACATCGCCAACGCCCACGGCGCCACGGTTGCCATCGATACGCCGCACAGCGGGCAGGGCGCTTTGTTCTCGGTGTACTTCCCGGCCTAAAAAATCTGCTCCTGTCAGGCTTTTGTCAGGATTTCCTCAGGGTAATGCAAGCTTCGCTAGCTAGACTAAGGCTATCCAAAGTCCAACCCTGGGAGCAGATCATAATGAAACGCCAACATGCAGGCTATACGCTGGTCGAAGTGATGGCTGCCGTGAGCATTGTGGCCATTATCACCGCCGTGGCCATGCCGTCCTATACCGGCTATGTCAAACGCGGCCGCCTGACTGAAGCGTTCACCGGCCTGGGCGCCGGCCAGACCGCAGCGGAACAGTTCTGGGCCAATAACCGTACCTATAGCGGCTTTTCCAGCTCGGCATCCTTTCCCAAGAACGGCAACTACTTCGAGTTCACGCTGAGCGATGCCGGCACCAGTGGCTATACGCTGACGGCCACCGGCAAGGACATGCTGACCGGTTTTGCCTACACCATCGACCAGAACGGCAACCGCAAGACTACCAGCGTGCCGGCGGGTTGGACCAGCAGCGGCACCTGCTGGGTCGACCGGGAGAATGGAAAATGCGCCAATTGATGCAGGCGCGCCAGGCCGGCGTAACGCTGATCGAACTGATGATTGGCATCGGCATCATGGGCTTTACGCTGGCGATCGGCGTGCCTTCCATGTCGCACTGGCTGCAGACCAATAAGGCCAAGGCTGCGGCGGAATTTTATGCGGACGGGCTGCAGATGGCGCGCCGCCAGGCCCTGGCGCACAATGCGCGCAGCCGTTTCGTGCTGAGCGAGAACGCCGCCACCGGCCAGTACAACTGGCAGGTCGACATCTGCTTCCCCCAGCCGGAAACGGCCTGCACCGCTACCACCGGCGGCTGGTCCACTACCACGACGGCCGCCGCCAACGATCCGGAAGGCGTGAACGGCTATAAATCGGTGTACCGTTCTGCTGACAACCAGCCGCCGGCCACCGCCATGGCGCCGGTGCTGCAGCCGGCCGCCGCACGCGATATCTATTTCACTGAACTGGGCTGGGTTGATCCGGCCACGGAAGACCGCATCAACAGCATCCGCCTCAATCCAGGCAGCCAGTTCAATGGCGAGGTGCCGACAGTGTCCCTGGTGGTCACCTTGTCGGGCATGACCACCAAATGCGATCCGACGCGCGGCGCCGGCGATTCCAGGACTTGTCCAGAATGAATACCATCAAATACCGGAAGCAGGGCGGCGGCGCCATGGTAGAAGCGATTGTGGCCGTAATCCTGCTGGCTGTCGGCCTGATCGGCACCGTCGGCATGCAGGCCCGCTCCTACGCAGCCATCAACGATGCCGGCATGCGCGCGGAGGCCACGCTGGCCGCCGACCGTCTGATCGGGATCATGAACAACGACTACGACAATATCGATAACTACGCCTTCAAGCAGGCCGACAAGAAGGACCCGGCATCTTCGCTAAAGCCCTGGCTGGCGGAAACCATGGCCATGATTCCCGGCGCCGGGGTGGACGTGGTGGTGGCGCGCGGCGCGACCCAGACCCAGGTCGATATCACGATTGCCTGGCAGCGCCGCAAGGGCGATGAGCCTAACAAGCATTCGATGACGACCTACATCATGAATCCGAGGCCGCTATGAGCAAGCTCAAAGCAATGCGCAGCGCGCGCGGCTTCTCGTTGGTGGAGCTGATGGTCAGCGTGGTAGTGGGCATGGTGGCGGTGATGTTTGCGACGCGCCTGCTGGCGACTTCCGAAACCGAGAAATCGGCGGCCCTGGGGACTTCGGACAGCATGCAGAACGGCATGCTGGCGCTGTTCTCGCTGAACTTCGACGCCTCGCAAGCCGGCTGGGGCATCAATGACACCCTGGTCAACGGCTGCAATACGCTGCTGAAGGACAACGAGGGCTTTTCCATGCAGTCGGTCAAGCGTGCGGGCGTCGATACCACGCCGCTGGCACCGGTCGTTATCGTCAACAACGGCGAGCGTTCGGACGTGATCAGCTTGAATTCCGGCGGCAGCCTGTCCGGCGTCGGCAATGTGACGCTGGCCGATACCTATGCCGGCGGCGGCGAGATCCGCGTCACCAGCAATAATCCCTTCGGCTTCAACAAGGGCGATGTGATCGTGGTGGTGCCGGAACCGGCGGGCGGCAATTGCAGCATCGCCCAGCTGTCCGACGTGGACAAGGATATCCTGCGCATCGATAGCGGCCGCTATAACAGCGGCGCGGGTTTGCTGGGCGGCGTCTACAATCAGGGCAACAAGGCGCGCGTGTTCAATCTGGGGCCGACCGATAAGCTCGCGCTGCACACATGGTCGGTGGTCAACGGTGTGCTGCGTCTGCGCGCTTCGAATATGAGTGGCAGTACCGAATCCGCCAAGGCGGTGGTGGACAATGTGGTGGCGATCAAGGCGCAGTACGGCTTTGACCGCCGCGCCAGTTTCGATCCGGTTTACGGTTCCCAGGTCACGACCTGGAGCGCGGACATGATCGACGCCGACAACAACCTGATTGCAGGCGATGCCGGCGACTTCCAGCGGGTGACGGCGGTGCGCCTGGCGGTGATCGCGCGCAGCCAGGTGCCGGACAAGCCAAAAGGCAGCGATGGTACCTGCGATACCACCACTGCCAAGCTGACCATCTTCAATAGCGAGACGCCGGCTGGCGTGGTGCCCAGCCCGGTCACAGTGGCGCTGGATGTCCCTGGTGAGAACATCCACTGGTCCTGCTATCGGTACCGCGCGTTTGAAACCGTGGTCCAGATCCGCAACAACGCCTGGAGGCCGTGATGCGTACCCCAATTGATAAGCTGCGCCGCCAGCGCGGCATGTCGGTGCCGATCATGCTGATCATGCTCGGTGTGATGCTGGTCTCCAGTATCTACCTGCTGCGCTCCAGTAATTCCACCACTCTGACCGCCGCCAACCTGGCCTACGAGACCGCACTGGCAAAAGCGGCCGATGCCGGCATCCACCAGGGCTATGCGTGGCTGGCCGCCACGCCCCGCAGCACTTTGTGGAACGACGTGCTGGCCGCCGGATACCGTTCGACCACCAACCCGGCGCCGGGCAAGGGCCCGTCCGACAAGGAGTACTGGTACGGCTCGGCCAAAATGACCGACAGCGCCGGCAACCAGGTGGAGTATGTGATTCACCGCCTGTGCACCTTCGCCGGACCGTTTGACCAGACGCAACCGGCCAATTCCTGCGCGCTGACGTCGGCCAAGCAGGATACGGAAGGGCGCGCCGGCGTGGGCGACAGCTTGTCGTCGGATGCGCCGGCTTACCAGGGATCGCCCCAGATCTCGTATGTGATCACGGCGCGCATCAGCGGTGCGCGCGGTGGCAATGTGATGAACCAGGCAGTCGTCATGATGGGGCCATAAGGCAGTTAGGAAACGACCATGAAAAAAATCTTTACCTTTGTCGCGGCCAGCGCCGCGCTCGCATCGGCTCTGCTGCCTGGCGCGGCCGATGCGGCCAAGACCAATATCGCCCAGGTGCCGCTGCTGAACATCACCGGCACCGGTACGGTCAAGCCGAACCTGATGCTGTTGTTCGACAACTCCGGTTCGATGGAATCGCATTTCACGCCGGACAACGTAAACGACAACCTGTGCCGATCGAAAGCCACGCTGGCGGCCGGGCAGATGGCGTGCGCACCGGGCCATCCGCCGTTCATGAGTTCCGACTTCAACCGGCAGTATTACAACCCGCGCATCCGCTACCAGCCGCCGATCAAGTGGGACGGCAGCTTTTATCCGGAGCAGACCTCGGCCAATACCAGCGCCTGGACCAGCGTCGCGAGCGATGGCTTCAATAAGCTGAACCGCGACTTGTTCGGCACCAGCGATACCAGCATCAACCTGGTGACCGGTTTCCCCGACTTGAAGTGGTGTGACCCGAACAACACCAGCGATTGCAAGGTGAATGGCGCCTACGCCTACCCGAATGCCACCTACACCAGCGCGACGGCAATCAGCGGCGCGCCGTATTACTACACCATTGTGGTGTCCGAATACTGCCAGGACGACACGCTGAAGAAATGCGTGCCGGTGACCCAGGGCGCCAGCGCGCCGGCCGGCTATCCGGTGCCGGCCAAGGTGCGCTGGTGCGACAGCACGGCGCTGACCAACTGCCAGGCCAAGAACGCCGGCACATTCAAGTACCCTAAATTCTCCACGCCGGTGACCAGTACCAAGGCGCTGGCGACCCTGACCGTGGGCGCCAGCGGCACTCCGACTTCGCTGGGCGTGACCAGCGTTTCGATTACCGATCCTGCGACCGGCGCTGTCACCGTGATCAGCAATGGTACCGTGACCGCGTCCAGCGGCACCGATACGGCCGCCAAGCGCACCGCGATGGCCAGTGCCATTGCGGCCAATATTATCGCCAAGGACAAGACCTCGGCACCGGCCCAGGCCTACTGGGCCTGCGTCCGCACGCCGTCCGGCCAGCCGACAGTATCCGCTTGTTCGACTTATGGCATAACTCTCAGCTCGGACGATGTGGTGGCGGTACTGCCGCTCATCTGCGGCAATGGAGCCAAGGATTTGAGTAATTGCCAGTTCGTGGCGGATGATGCTGCCGTCAACGTGCGCGCCGGCTGGCCGCTGTCGACTGCCGTCAATTCGGCCAACCCGGCGCCCGCTGCGAACTGGCCGGCGACTGCGGTGATTTCCCTTTCCGGCAACAAGCTGGGGGCTGCCCGCACGATCACCAACGTCAAGCTGGGCTCCAAGAGCCTGGTTTCGAGCGTGAGCCTGTCCAAGAACGACCAGCCTTCGGCGGTGGCGTCGAAGCTGCGCACGGCGATCAACAACGCCAACGTTGCAGGTATTACGGCTTACCTCGGCGGCGACGCGGCAAGCAAAGTGTGCGCGCCATTGCCAGCGACTGCCGTGTGTATCGCCGACACGGCCGGTGCGATCGACGTGATGCCTTCGCTCTCGACCACGATTCTCGGCTCGGAAACGGTGTTCGCCTTCACCAAAAGCGCCACGGCGCCCGACAGCATCGCCATGACCAGCACGGCGGTGAGCAGCGGCAGCGGCGGCAACCAGCCAGCCTTCGTACGCACCAGCATTATCTCCGGCCAGACCTATCCAAAAGCGGCGACCCGCACCGACTGTGCCGGCGCCAACAGCTGTACCTACCAGGAAGAGATGACCAACTTCGCCAACTGGTACTCCTACTACAAGAGCCGGATGCAGATGATGAAGACGGCCGTTGGCCATGCCTTCTCTTCCCTGAACGCCAATTACCGGGTGGGCTATGCGCTGCTGTCGGAAGCGGCCGTTGGCGGTGCGATGAAACTCAAACCGGCGGAATTCAGCGGAACTTCGCGTTCGACCTTCTACACCAAGCTGTATGAAACGACCACCAGCGGTTCGACCCCGAGCCGCCCAGCGCTGGACAACGTAGGCCGCATGTTCTCCAACCTGTCGCCCTACGAATACCCGGCAGGGGAAGAGGTGGTGCAGTTCCCATGCCAGCAGAACTTCACGCTGTTCACCACTGACGGTTACTGGAACGGCGGCTCCACCAGCAATGTCGTCAATAACGACAACAAGGAAGACGCTGCCCGCTTCTGTACCCGCGCAGGCGGCTGCGTCGATACCCGTTCGCAGACAGCGCCTTCGCTGGCCGACGTCGCGCTGCACTGGTACAACGGCGGTTCCTCGACCGAGACGGTGGCCTTGCGCGGCGATGCGCTGGACAAGGATATGACCAAGCCAGGCAAGGTGCCTGCCGGTTCGGGTGAAAACACCCACCTGCACATGAACACCTTCACCCTGGGCCTGGGCATGGATGGCCTGATGACTTACGAGAAGAACTACGCCACCGCGCCGAAAGTCGGCGGCGACTATTACAACGTGATCACCGGCGTGAAGACGGGCTGCCCATGGAATGGCGGCGGCGAATGGGTATGGCCTGATCCGGAAGTCACCAACGCCGGCAATACCGTGCAGGCGCGGGTGGACGACCTGTGGCACGCCGCGGTAAATGGCAAGGGCCTGTACTTCAGCGCCAACGAGCCGAAGGAAGTGGTGGACGGCCTGGCCGCCGCCCTGGGCAAGATGCAGCAGACCATCGGCGCCGCATCGGCCGCTGCGACCTCGACCCCGAATATTTCGCTGGAAGATAACGACATCTTCTCCGATACCTTCACTACGGTGAAATGGTACGGCGAACTGGCTGACCGCAAGATCGACACCACCACGGGTGAAGTCGGCGCCACTCCGGTCTGGACCACCACGGGCGTGCTGGGCAAGGAAGTTGGCGCCAGCAGCGATACCCGCTCGATCTGGAAGATCGACGAAGCCGGCACGCTTGAGGACTTCAGCTACGCCAATTTGTCGGCCCTGGAGAAGTCCTGGTTCGACAGCAAGTGCCTGTCGCTGCCGCAGTGCATCCTGCTCAACGCGACTGAACGCGCCACGGTGGACAGCGGCGCCAATATGGTGAACTGGCTGCGCGGCCAGCAGCAGCATGCGGACGATAAGATCTACCGCGCCTACACCATGACGACGTTCACACCAACCGGGGCGAGCGGTCCGATCCCGATCGTGCTGGGTGATATTGCCTCGTCGAAGCCTGCCTACCTGCGCGAACCGCGCAAGAGCTACACCAGCGCAGGTTATTCGACCTACAAGTCGGAAAACGCCAAGCGCCCGGCGACCGTGTTCACCGCTGCCAACGACGGCATGCTGCACGCCTTTGACGCCAGCAACGGCGAGGAACGCTTCGCCTACGTGCCGCGCATCACCATGAGCAAGCTGTGGAACCTGACCAGCACCACCTATGCCACCAATCACATATTCACCACCGACGGCTCGCCGGAATTGGGCGACGTGATCATCGAAGGCAAGTGGCGCACCGTGCTGGTGGCCGGCCTGAATGGCGGCGGCCGTGGCTTCTATGCACTGGACGTGACGGAAGCCGACAAGGGCATCATCAAGCCGCTGTGGGAACTGTGTGCCAGCGCCACCGTGTGCGCCAGCCATAACGACCCGGACATCGGCCTGACATTCGGCAATCCCCAGTTCGGCATGTGGAACAACAAATGGGTGGTGTTGCTGACCTCCGGCTATAACAACGCGCCGGGCGTTGACGGCGTGGGTACCGGCGACGGCAAGGGGTATCTCTATATTGTTGAAGTGGCAACCGGTAACATCCTGAAGAAGGTCAGCACCGGCAAGGGCGATGCCACGACACCTTCCGGCTTCGCCAAGATCACGGCGATCACTTCCGATCCGGCCAGCGATCCGGTCTTCACCTATGTCTACGGCGGCGATAACGATGGCCGCATGTGGCGCTTCGACTTGACCAGCGCCACTGGCGCGGTGACGGTGCAGGAACTGGCCGACGCCGGCGCGAGCCAGCCGATCACGGCGCGTCCGGATGTTACGCTGTGCGCGGTGAAGGACGAACACGGCGAAGTCAGTACCAAGCGCGTGGTACTGTTCGGCACTGGCCGCCTGCTGGACGTGCCCGACACCTCAAATGTCGATGTGCAGAGCCTTTACCTGATAAAGGATACCGGCGCCAAAATCGACGTGCGCGGTACCGGCATGGTGGAGCAGACGTTAACGGCCAGCGGAGGCAATACGCAAACTTTCACGATCAGCAACAAAGATGTGAACCTGCTGACAAAGAACGGCTGGTTCTTCGACTGGAAGCTGAATCCCGGCGAACGAATGAACCTGGACCCGAAGATCGTCAGCGGCGTGGCCAATGTGGTGACCAACATCCCGAGTTCGGAAACTTCGTGTTCGGTGGGCGGCACCAGTAATTACTACGGGCTGGATGTCTGCAAGGGCTTTGGCATCGATAGCGATGTTGTCGGCGGCACCTTGTCGAATACCTCGGCGGCGGTGGGCTTCATCATCGTCCGCCTGCCGAAGGGCGAGCTGAAGATGATCACCACCACCGCCAAGGGCGAGACCATTACCAAGCCGGTGAAGGAAATGAAGTCGGCCGAGGTGCACCCGGCAGGCTGGCGCCGGGTGAAGGGCGACTAAAACAGGGGCAACTGGTGGTAAAATAGCGGGTTTTCCGTCTGCGCCACCACTGGCTGCCATCATGTCTGACGATATCCAAGTTCAATCTTCGAGCAAGACTCCCGCGCTGATCGCGCGGGAAGTCGCTCGCCGCCGTACTTTCGGCATTATTTCCCACCCGGATGCGGGTAAAACCACGCTGACCGAGAAGCTGCTGCTGTTCTCGGGCGCGATCCAGATGGCCGGTACCGTCAAGGCACGCAAGAGCGGCCGCCACGCCACCTCCGACTGGATGGAGATCGAGAAGCAGCGCGGCATTTCCGTGGCTTCCTCGGTGATGCAGTTCGAGTTCCGCGACCACATCATCAACCTGCTGGACACCCCGGGCCACCAGGACTTCTCCGAAGACACCTACCGCGTGCTGACCGCCGTGGACTCGGGCCTGATGGTGATCGACGCCGCAAAAGGCGTGGAAGCGCAGACCATCAAGCTGCTCGACGTCTGCCGCATGCGCAATACGCCGATCGTGACTTTCATGAACAAGCTGGACCGCGAATGCCGCGATCCGCTGGAGCTGCTGGACGAAGTCGAATCCGTGCTGAAGATCCAGTGCGCGCCGGTGACCTGGCCGATTGGCATGGGCAAGAACTTCCGCGGTGTGTACCACCTGATCAACGACGAGATTCTGCTGTTCCGCGCTGGCGAAGAAAGCGTGCAGGGCTTTGAAGTCATCAAGGGCATCGACAACCCGCGCCTGCAGGAGATGTTCCCGCTGGAGATGGACCAGTTGCGCATGGAAGTGGAGCTGGTGCACGGCGCCTCGCATCCATTCAGCCTGGAAGACTTCCTGGCTGGTAAGCAGACCCCGGTGTTCTTCGGCTCCGCGATCAACAACTTTGGCGTGCGCGAGATCCTGTCGGCGCTGGTCGACTGGGCGCCTGCGCCGGGTTCGCGCGATGCTTCGGTGCGTACCGTGCAGCCGACCGAAGAGAAGTTCTCTGGCTTCGTGTTCAAGATCCAGGCCAATATGGACCCGGCGCACCGCGACCGTATCGCCTTCCTGCGCGTTTGCTCGGGCCGTTTCGAGCGCGGCATGAAGGTCAAGCACCTGCGACTGAACCGCGAAGTCAAAGTGTCTTCCGTGGTGACGTTCATGGCGTCGTCGCGCGAGCAGGTGGAAGAGGCGTACGCGGGCGACATCATCGGCCTGCCGAACCACGGCAATATGCAGATCGGCGATTCTTTCTCGGAAGGCGAGATGCTGCAGTTCACCGGCATTCCATACTTTGCGCCGGACTTCTTCCGCCAGGTGCGCATCCGTAACCCGCTGAAGATCAAACAGTTGCAGAAGGGTTTGCAGCAGCTGGGCGAGGAGGGCGCCGTGCAGGTGTTCAAGCCGCTGCAAGGCGGTGAGGTGGTGCTGGGCGCGGTGGGCGTGCTGCAGTTTGAAGTTGTCGCTTCGCGCCTGATGAATGAGTATGGCGTGGACGCGGTGTTTGAAAGCACTTCGATTTCCACCGCGCGCTGGGTTTCCAGTGACGATAAGAAGGCGCTGGCCGACTTTGAAGCGGCGCTGGGCCATAATGTGGCTTACGATGCGGCCGGCAACCTGGCCTACCTGGCGACTTCCGGCGTGAACCTGCGCTTGACCCAGGAGCGCTGGCCGAAGCTGACCTTCCACGCGACGCGCGAGCACGCGACTAAGCTGGATTAAAACCGGTAAGGCAGGGTCTGACCCAAGGGTCAGACCCAGGTTTACCGGTTTTCAAGCCGCCCAAAGCCGTCGCTCCCGCAATAGCACCTCCAGCTGCTCCGCCGGCATTGGCCGCGCAAAGTAATACCCCTGCATCACATCACACCCCGCATCAGACAGGAACGCCACCTGTTCCTCCGTCTCCACGCCCTCCGCCACAACGCTCAAGTTAAGCGAATGCGCCATTGCAATAATCGCCTTCGCAATCGCCGCCCCATCCCCCGGCACCGAATTCACAAAACTCCGGTCAATCTTCAGCTGGTCAATCGGGAAGCGCTTCAGGTAGGCCATCGACGAATACCCCGTCCCAAAGTCGTCAATCGACAAATGAATCCCCGCCGCCTGGATCTTATGCAGCAGCGCGATATTGGCGTTAACGTTCTCCATCAGAACGCCCTCGGTAATTTCCAGCTCCAGCAAACGAGGCGGCAGTCCCGTCTCCATCAGCAAAGCCTGCACCTCATACATCAGCTGCGCATCCTTGGTCTGGCAAGCCGACAGGTTGACCGCCACATGCTCGATATCGTCCAGCAGACCAGCCTTGCGCCACTCCGCTGCCTGGCGGATCGCCGTCTGCAGCACCCAGCGCCCCAGCGGCACGATCACACCGCTTTCCTCCGCCACCGGAATGAACTCCGCCGGACTCACATGCCCGCCAAGCGCCGCGCAATGCCAGCGCGCCAGCACCTCCATTCCCGTCATGCGGCCAGTGCGCACATCGATCTGCGGCTGGTAATGCAAGGACAGCTCATTATTCTGCAAGGCCTTGCGCAGGTTCGCCTCCAGCGCCAGTCGCTTGCTCGCCTTGGCCGCCATCTCCTCGTGGAAGACCTCATAGGCATTCTTGCCCTTGTTCTTCGCATGGTACATGGCGATATCCGCACAGCGCACCACGGCCGCCGCATCCGGCGCATCCTTTGGATAAACGCTGACACCAATGCTGGCGCTGACGAACAGCTGGTGCGTCTCCACCACGAACGGCTCGCCCAGCGCCGTCAGGATCTTGCGCGCCACCTGGTCCGGCTCGACCTCGTCGTCCGCCGGCTCCACGATCACCACGAATTCATCGCCGCCGATGCGGCAAATGATGTCCGTGCTGCGCAAGGTCGCCGTCAAGCGCTGCGCCACCAGCCGCAATAGCTGGTCGCCGGTATCATGTCCCAGCGTATCGTTCACCACCTTGAAGTTGTCCAGGTCCAGCAACAATAAGCTGACCGCCGTTTCCTGCCGGTCGGCGCGCTTGAGCGTATGCGCCAGCTTGTCGTTGAAGGCATTCCGGTTCGGCAGGCAGGTAACCGGATCGACGTGGGCCAGCAGGTGCAGGTTCTGCTCCGCCTGCGCCACCGCAGCGCGCATGCGCCGCACCAGCATCCAGGCCAGCGCGAAGGAACCCAGGGTCGCAATGCCGGTAAAGCCCGCGAACGCAAAAGCACGCCGGTAAAGCGGCACCAGCGTAGCGCGGATCGACACGCTGCCGATCAGCTTCCGGTCGACCACGACCGGCTCCTGCACCTCCACATAATCCATGCCGTACTGGTGCAGCGATTCACCACGTTCGCTTTGCGGCAGCTCCGGCACTGCCGCGCCATTGCGGCGGAACTGGGCCAGCGGCATGCTGCCGACAATGATGTTCGCGCTCTGCACGCTGGGCGACGCCGACAGGCCGCCCAGGATTTCCTCCGCCGCGCGCGCATCGTTGAAGAGCAGGGCAGCCGTGCTGTTATTGCCGACAATGCGCGCCTGCACCTGCAAGTCGCGCAGCAGCGTGCTACGCAAGGCCATGAACTGGAACACCACCATCAGCAGGCCAGCCAAGCAAAGCGCCGCACCGGCCGCCATCATGGTCGAGCGCACCACCTTGCTACCGATCGGCATCATCGTGATTTTCTGTGGCGCCTTCATTGCACGCTCCTTGCAAGGCGCAGCAGTTTGGAGCTGAGAGTCAGGCGCGCCTGCTTCACGGGCATCATATCGACGTCAAATCCCACCCGGCGGTTGGCAATGCTGAAGGAGATCATCGCGCCGCTGGAGCCGATGATGCGGTCATCCGCCACCGTCAGCACGCTGCTGGTGGACAGGTCGTGCTTGAGCAGCGGCCAGCGCTCGCGGTCCTGCGCGTCGAGCACCAGTAGGTGGCAACTGGCCAGCTGCGCCGCGCCGGGAGCGGCCGGCAAGGTGCGCACGGACAGGCGATGCCCGTTGACCTGCTTCTCCTGCAGCCCGGTCAGCGCGGTGAGCAAGGCATTGCCCTGGAAGACGCATAGCCGCAGCGGCGCACTGGCCGGCAGCGTGTCGGCTGGCCATTCCGTGAACAAGGCAAAATTGAACAGGATGGCCGCCTTCAATTCCGCCTCATCTGCGCTTGACGGCAGCTGCGCGTGCGCCCACCCGCCGGACAACGGCAGGCAAGCGAGAAGGGCGCATAGGCGTTTCTGCATCAGTAAGCCGCCTTCAATCTGAAGTAGATCCGGCGTCCATCCTGCTCGATGGCGTGTTGCCGGAAGCCCAGCGAGACCGGGTCCGCATAATGGTGGTCGAACAGGTTCTGCACGCCAAGCGCGACATCGAAATGGCGCGTCAGGCCGTCGCTGAAGAAGTTCAGGTTCGCCAGCGTGAATGCGCCCGCTTCGCCGCCGCTAATCAACTTGCGCGCGCTGACATACTGGCCTTCCAGACCCGCGTGCCAGGCGCCGGAGATGCGGCTAGTCGCATTCAGCTTGGCCAGCCAGCGCGGCGAATTGAGCTCGGAGTCGCCGCCCGAGACATGCTGGCGCGCCACGCTGGCGCGCATGCGGGCGCCGTTGCGGAAGGAACGTTCGTACTCCATTTCCAGCCCGCGCGCGCGCGCCTTGCCGAAGTTGCGGAAGATGGGCAAGCCAAACTCCTCATCTTCGACCTCCGTGATCAGGCTGGAAGCCTCATTGGCATAGCCGGTAAGCGTCAGCCGCGCGCTGGCGCCAAGCTGCTGCACCAGGCTCAGTTCGTGGCTGCGGATACGTTCACGCCCCAGGTCCGGGTTGGCCAGCTGGCCGCCCTGGTTATCGATCCCGTAGAACAGCTCATAGCTATTGGGCGCGCGGAAGGCGCTGCCATAAATCGCTTTGACCGTGGTGCCCGGCGACAGCTCGGCAATCAGCGCGAGACGCGGGTTGTACACGCCGCCCGTGCTGGACTCGCGGTCGTAGCGGATGCCGGCATTCAGCAGCACGCCTTGCGCCAGCGTGATTTCGTCCTGCGCGTAGACGCCGAGGCGCTTGCCCTGCGAGCGGTCGTCCAGGTAGCTGGCGTAGGGATCGATATCGAAATTCTGCTGCAGCACGTCGTGGTTGTACTGGTAGTCCGCGCCGACCACCAGCTTATGGGCCTGCGCAACCTGCAGGTACAGGCTCACGTCGCCGCCCCACCAGCGCGCCCGTGTGCGGTCCAGGTTGATGGTGCCGAAGGGGACGTGGTTGATGAAACGGCCTTCGTACTTATAGTCGCCGTGGTAGATACGGCCGGTCAGCTCGCCGCTCATCGGCAGCACTGTACTGCGGTAGGCCGCCTCCACCAGTTGGATGCGGTCCAGCGTTTGTGCGCCGGGTACGTTGAAGGGCTGGCCGTAGGAAGCTGTCGGCATGCCCTTGGTGCGTTCGCCGTGAACGACCGACATCGACCAGTCGCCCACCTGGCCACGTGCATAGAGGCGGGTGAAGCGCTCCCAATCCAGCCCGCGTGCACTGCCATTGAATTCAGGGAAGTAGAGATCGCGCCCGTCGATGATGCCGCGATTGGCGGCGATCAGCAGTTCGGCATCCGCATCGCGCCAGCCATAGCTTGCGCTGCCGCCACGGGTGCCAGCCTGGCCGGCTTCGAGCGTGGCGCGGGCGCCTTCCAGGTCCGACGCCCGGCGCGTAATGACGTTGATGACGCCAAAGAAGGCGTTGGCGCCGTAGATCGACGAACCCGGTCCCGGCACGAATTCGATACGGTCGACCAGCTCAAGGTCCAGCGGGAATTCAGCGCCGATCTGCGCCTGGTCGAATACCGGGTCGTTGATGCGCGTGCCGTCGATCTGCAGCAGGAAACGTGTGCTCAAGTCGCCCGGCCGCAGGAAGCCGCGCGCGCCGAGATAGGTATAGCTGCGGTCATTCGCAGTGTACAGGCCGCGAATACTGCGCAAGGCGTCCGCCAGTGAGCGCCAGCCATAGGCCCGGATATCGGCCGAAGTCAGGACGGTTACATTGGAAGGCGCTTGCGTCGCCTTCTGGTTAAAGCGGGAGGCGCTGTAGACCTCCATCGACATCAATTGCTCAAGCGGCAAAGTAGTCAAGTCGGCATCTTGCGCGCAAGCGTTGGCCGCCGCGAGCAGCAAGACTGCCAGCGGCCTTTTGCGAAGGCCATGCAGTGCACTGTGTCTCATCCCGTTGCATAGTTTTTATCGTATGCCGCCATGTTGGCATTGCCATGTGGGAATGTACAGCGCCGTGAGCGCAATCAGCAACTTTTACAACAACCATTAGCTGTTCAATAACGCCCGCCAGGCACTGGGGGCTTGCCCGGCGATCTGCTTGAAAGCGCGCCGGAACACCGCCTCGTCGCTGAATCCACATTCGATGGCGACGCGCCGTAAGCTGTTGTCCGGCCGCGCCAGCAGGCGTTTGGCCTGCTCGATGCGGCATTGCAGGATGTACTGCAATGGCGTGTGGCCCAGGGCCGCCGCGAAGCGCCGCGCCAGCGTCCGCGTACTCATCGCGACACTCCGCGCCACATCGTCCGGCGTGATGCCGGCGCAGCAATGCTGCTCGATATAGCCCTGCGCCGCCTGCACGCGTGTATCGCCGTGCTGGTGGCGACTGTTGGTATTGACCGCCGCCTGCTCATACGAGAGCTGGCGCGATGAGTTGGCGTAGCGTGCAAACTTCAGCGCCGCCTTCTCGCCGTGGAAGCGGCTGACCAGGTGGGCGCAGGCATCAATGGTCGGCGCGATGCTGGCCGCCGTGATGAGTCGCCCATCGACCACCAGCGGCGCTTGCGGCGACAACCTGACTGCGGGCCGGGTGGCCGCAATGGCGCGGCGGTCGGCCAGGTTGCAGGTCGCATCGCGCCCGTCCAGCAGTCCCGTCGCCGCCAGCAGCCGTACGCCGCTCGCCGAAGCCAGGATGCAGCCGCCGCTTTCGTAATGCCGCACAATCCAGCGCAGTAGGGCAGGGCTGGCCGGCGCCGCACCGTAGAACGACGGCAGCACCAGTACATCGGCCTGTGGCGAATTGCGCAAGCTGCGCTCCGGCACGATGGCTGGTCCGGTGAAAGAGCGTACCGGCTGCATGGTCGGGCCAACCAGGGTGACATCAAACATCGCCGCCGCCTCAAGATCCGGCTCGCGCGCGTTGAGCGTGCCCGCCACCGCCAGCAGCTCTCGGATCAGCATGACGCCTCCCATCCAGCATTGGTGGTCGATGTAGAGATGAACAGGGATGGCGGAAAAGGTGCGTTGCATGGCGAATATTGTACTGCGTTGGGCGCGCCGCGAGGCTAGGATTGTAGCCATGAACATTCTCAGCTACCTCTCCAAACAGGAACTCCGCGAATTCACCACGGCGGACAATGCACGCGCCACGTGGGTGGTCGCCGTCAACGTTGCGCTGGTCGCCGCCGGTTTTGCCTTGCCCGCGCTGTGGCATCACCCATTGGCCTGGGTGTTGGCCTCGATCCTGCTCGCTGGCCGCGCCCTCGGTTTCGCCATCCTCACGCACGACGCCGCGCACCTCAACTTCTTCACGTCGCGCAAAGCCAACCAATGGATCGGCAAATGGATCTTCGGCGCCTTGCCGAACGTACCATACGCCGCCTATCGCCGGGGCCACCTCGAACACCACCGAACCGCCGGCACTAGCGACGACCCCGACCTGGCCTTCGTCACCGGCTATCCCGCCACCCGTGCCAGCCTGGCACGCAAGCTGCTGCGCGATGTTTCCGGCATTAACGGCGTCAAAGGCATCATTTACCAGTTCCAGCCGACCGATCGCGGCGCGCTGTATCCCTTCATAGCCATGCACGGCCTGATCATCGCAACGCTGTGGGCGCTTGACGTGCCTGAGGTGTACGGCTGCTGGTGGCTCGGCCAACTGTTCGTCTTCCCGCTGATCCTGCGTCTGCGCGTAATGGGCGAACACGGCGGCGTCCCTGACCACATGGACCGCGATCCTCGCCGCAACACTGCCACCACCCTGGCCGGCCCACTCGCGCGCCTGCTGGTCGCCCCCAACTTCGTGAACTACCACGTCGAGCACCACATGGCCGCCACAGTGCCTAGCTACAAGCTCCCGGCGATGCACAAGCTGTTGCGCGAGCGCGGCTACTTCGACAGCGCACAATGCCTGGCCACCTCCTACTGGGCCGTAATCCGCCGCTGCATGGCCGTAGACGGAAACACCGCGGCACGCCGCAAACACGGCGCCCGCGGCGTTTTGGACAACATGCGTTAAGACTATTTTGCTGGCACGGCCAGCGGCTCTCCCTTCTAGACGATATAGGTCACGATCAAAGCGATGATGGTCGAAGCGGCGAGCGGGACGAGAGTTCGACGTCTCAACGTTTTAGCCCGGTGGGTTGTTTTCGATTTTTGGTACGTCTGCGCTCTCAACATTGTTGTCGTCGAGCCTCCTGACCACGTTCAGTTTGTTGCCGTGCTTGTCGCGGTATTGGAACGAGAGGATAAAGGTACCTTTCGCGGTGTTCAGGTCTTTTAAATTGTACTGTTGGCGATTGGGTTTAATGTCCGGATCAATCAGTTGATTCTGTCCCAATGGGCTAATACCTACGCTGTCAATTTCCACATCATCGGAAGACTTGGCATCAATGTGGAAATGTATGTCCGTGTTGTGCTCGTACACTGGAATGATTTCGGGAACGTATTTGGCGTTATAGCCATTCGCGTCCTTTGTCACCGTAATTTGGCACTTCAAAACGGTGTTGCCCATTTGGTTGGCGCTGTCCTTCATGGTCTACCTTTCAACAAGGGGTGGGAGGAAACAAAATTTTGATATCGCGCTTCGCGATATCCCATGCGCTGCAATTTTGTGAGGTGGGGCGCCGCTGCGGTCAGATCCCCCAGGCACAGATTGGCTTTTGCTGCCGAAGCAAGCAAGGAATGCTCGTTGGTGTTAGCGATAACGTCTTTCAGCAAGTCCTGGGCGCGCTGGCAGTATGGCAAAGCGGAGGCGTCACCAGTCTGTTTTCGCGTTATGTCTGCGCGCGTAAGTAGTCCATCGGCCAGGAAGCCGATGAGGACATTATCCTTCCTTGCACTTTCATGTAAGCGTTCCAGCTGAACAAGCGCTGCGTCAGTATTTGCGAGGGCATCGGCATCACGGCCCGTTGCGAACAAGACGGCTGTGCGGCTAAGTTCGAATTTCACGGTTTGATACGACAGGAATGTATCCTTTGGATTCAGGGCTCGAAGCTCGGACATCTTTCGGCATACTTCATTCAAACGCTCCAACGCCAAGGCTGCATTCTCAGGAGACAGTTCGAGTTCGATCAGCCTACCCTCGGTTTGTAGCACACGTGCTTGCCAACCGCGATTACTTGGGTCTTTCGCGGCGAGTCCTTGCGCGATCTTGGCGGCCTCTCGCAACGATTGGATTGCATCAGCTTTCGCACCCAATGCAACATTCAGGAGAGATTGGCGCATCAGGGAAAGGGCGAGCTTATTGTTGTCGCCAGCGCTTGGATTAGGGATTGAGCGCAGGAGACGTTCCTCCTCCTTGTAGAGCCTCATTGCGGATTGGAGTGCTCCCGTCTTCAATGTACTTTCAGCCGACCACGATACAGTTCCAGCTAGTTCAGCCTGGATCTTCATATCGTCGGGCTTGAGCTTGAGCGCCTTACGATTCAGATCGAGTGAGGCATCAAATTTTTTTGCTGCGAGCTGGTACTCATTGCGGGACATGGCCAATGTGCCGAGTGCGGCGGCGGCGTAGGATTTCTCCATCAAGCCATCAACTTGGTCATTTGTGGAAAGGCTATATTGATCGCTATAGCGTTCGTAGTCATTGAAATAGATCTCAGCCTTATCCAACTCGCGGCGGGAGTACTCGAATTGACCTAGCATGAAGGCATTAAAACCGGCTTGCTTCAAAAACTCGGAATTTTTGAAGAACTCTGGAGGTGCCGCTTTTACGAGTTGCCGAGATGTGTTGAGTGCTTGTTCATATTCTTTTGGCCGGTTTCGCTTGCCGTTGACTTCGGCAATGACCTGCAGCGCTTTTACACGGTTTGCCAGGGTTGTAGCATTCGCTTCCTTTACGTCGTTTCTCCCCAAATAGGTGAGAGCCTTGCTGCCAACGTCGTCCAATAAATCGAGGCGTCCAATTGGACGGAGCTTTTCAACAAAATCTCCGAGCATGTAGGTCATCAGGCTCTCGGCTTCATAGCGATTTTTTTCGGCCTCTGACTGTGCGGATCTGGCGCGTAATCCGAAGACCGTGGTCAACAGGGCGAGCACACCGATTAGCGACATGACTCCTAGAATGATGCGTTCCGCAAACCTGGCATGCCGCACAGACGTCTTTACATACTCCTGTTCGATCGGGGCGAGAGAAAAATCGCGCAAGGCCAGCAAATCAGCGGCCTGGCTTACCTGACTACCTCGCGGCAGAAGGAGATCTCGCTTGCGTCCAAGCTCGGCCCAGCGGGCTGCCTGGTTGCCGATACGGGTGCGCAGCTGGAGCGCGTTACGGTGACGTTCGATCCATTCTGCGACACGCGGCCAACGGCGCAATAGCGCTTCATGCGCCACTCCGAAACTCGGCACGTCCCCCGCTAACTCGCTGACGAATAAGCGTGCCTCTACCATTACGCGCACCAGGTCGCGTTCTTTTTCGGTACGCAGCATATTGAGCGGACTGCGCCGGGACGTCACCGAGCCCTGGTCTTCGCCAACGTTCACTAATAAGGAGAGTACGTGCGGGAGCGCCGCGATCTGGCCTGCGTCCAACTGAGAAACTACCTGTTCGGCGCGTACGCCTACCGCGCCTTCGATGCCGCCCAACTGGCGATATATCGCAAACTTCAAGACACTGTCGTCGCCCCTTTGGCGGTAAAGCTCGTTCAAGGTGTACTGCAACAGCGGCAGCATATCGCTATTGCCGCGAGAGGCATCACATAACACGTCATCCAGGGTCGCACCGGTTGCTTCGTCTTTTTCGAAGATAAGACTCGCCGCAGCTGCGGGCTGGCGGACGATCTGGGCGATTTCGGCGCCGTCGGGTGGCAATACGTCGAAGTGACCGCCACGCTGTTTCAACGACAGCAGGACTTGCTGTGCCATGACTTCGGGGTAAAAGTCATTGCGGCATGCCATCAGCATCAGCAGGCAATTCGACTTGGCTAGCGCATCGACAGCATAAATAAAACGGTTGGTTTCTTCTGCTTCAGTCCGGAACACAGCTTCCATGCGGTCGACAAAAACACCGACGAGTGGGCGAGTACAGGCGCGGTTACGCAACTCTTCGGCGACGGCGTCGGGTGCCTCGGCCAAGCGCTGGCCCAGGCTGTCGGCGCTGGCGCCGGGGAACAGGGGCTCGCCGTTAATGTCGGCGTCGATCAGGGCGCCGGCGAGGGCCTGGAACAGGGTGCCGCTACCGAGGTCGGCGCAGTCGAGGTAGACGGTGCTGGTCAGGCCGACCGGTTCATCGGAGCGGGTGGCGCCTGCCATCAAATGCGGCAGCAGGCCGGCGCGCACCAGGGAGGTCTTGCCGGAGCCGGATGGGCCGAGCACCAGTGCCATGGGGCAACCATGGGCGGCCTGGGTCATCACCAGTTCGCGCAACTGGGCGGTGGCTTGCACGCGGCCGAAGAAGATTGCGGCGTGGTTTTCCTGGAATGCTTCGAGGCCTCGGAACGGGGAGCCGCCGTCCCAGGTGGTCGAGGGCGGGGCGGCCAGGGTCACGACCGGAGCGATGGCGCGGTAGCCGCGCTTGCGGATCGTCTCAATATAGCGCGGTTCGGTGCTCGAATCGCCGAACGCGCGGCGCAGCTGGGTGATGGCTTTATGGACCGGGTTATCGCCCAGTTCGCTGCTTCCCCAGCACGCTTGCAGGATCTCTTCCGCCGGAATCACGGCGCCCGGGTGGCGGCAAAGGTAGCGCAAAACCGCCATCACGCGCGGTTCGAGCTGTGTCTTCGCATCCCCGTTGCTGACGATGTTGGTTTCCGGACTGATCAACCAGTCGCCGAATTGGAACTCCATGGCCTGCCCAACCTTCTGTTCTTCTGGTTCTTATAAATCAATGACTTAGAAATCTTCCGGAGCAAACCTTCCGGTCCGGAAGGTTTCTTTTTGGCTTCCGGAAGATTGCCGGAAGGCGGCAGAAGGATTTTTTTCTTACAGTGCAGTCATTGCCAAACGGCCAAATCTTAACATTCTCCAAAGCAAAAATGGTAACTACTAAAGCGGTATTTTTTGAGATCGGTTCCGAAACGACGACTTCCGTACAACAGTTGTCGGCGAGCTGGTTCACCTCTGGAAACTTGCTTGAGAGCACGATTGTGGCCATGCGGGAGGCCGGCGAGTTTCCCAACAGCATCCGTTACGGCAGCGTCGAAGTCGGCAGCCTGGCGCTCGGCGGTGTGGGTGAAGACGAGGCGGTGTTGCGCCCGGTTGAGATTCGTTACGACGAGGCAATGCCAAATACGGCCCATGTGAGCCTGACCCTGGCATCTGGAACCTTGCGCTTTTACAACGGGTTTGGCCGAAAGGATATCTTGCGCCAATCGGTCGCCGGCTGGCGCCTGGAGTTCATCGCGGCGGTGAATGAGTATGGCGGCTTGGTCCTGCAGGCGGCATTGTGTGACGTCGATAAATCATATTTGCCATGCGATAACGCACCGCTGAAGGAATTCTTTATAACCGCAGTGGGGCACTGGCTGCGCAGCTGGTCCGGTCCGGTGCTCGAAAAAACAGCAATGCGCCGCGCTGTGATCAGCCGCGAGAGTTTCCTACGCCAGTACATCTACCCGCTGGTTGTGGAAAAACTGCAGCGCCGCCTGGATTCGCTGCCGGACTATGTGACTTCGCGCGAGGGCGTGGCCGAGGTCAATCCGCAGGACAGCCTGAACGAAAAATCGGGTGTAGAGGCGACCATCGGCAATGGCGAGCGCGCGCGCTTCATCCGCAACAGCAATGGCTGGACTTACCGCGACCACGTCCTGCTGAACTGGCAGGAGGCCAACCGCACCTTGCACGACCGCGAATCCGAGCAGGACTTGCAGTACATGGTGACCATGGGCCGCCAGGCCGGTCCGGACGGTGTGCCGCGCCCGACGCTGGATATCAGCAGTGTGCTGGGCCGCTATGAGTGGGACAGCGTGAAGCAGGAATTGCCGCTGTCGCGCCAGCGCAGCTATATGGGCAAGGCCTGGGCGCGCGCCACCTTGCAATGGTCGTTGCGCCTGCAGTGGCAGACGGAGGACGGCCGCGTGACCATTGCTGCTCTGGCGCGCAAGGGCATGCCGGCGACGGATGCGGGGACCACGGGCATCTACGTGGTGTCGGACCCGCTGCCGCATCTGCTGAATGTGCAGCGCATGAACCTGTGGTGGGAGGGTAATGCCGCCAGCCTGCAGGCAGTTCAACAGGATATTGCCGGTACTTTGGCGACGGCCACCAGCGACATGTTCGCGGCCGTTGCGGAGGGACTGGCCCCGGGGCGCAAGCTGGGTTGCCGTGACTTGCGCATCAACGAGTCTGGTGACATTGAAATTGAGCTAGGAGTGTGAAGCATGTCTGTGCTGATGACGTCTGCGCCGGTTGCGCAGGTCCGACAATGGGGTGGCGCCAGTGCGTCCGGCGCCCTGAGTTTTGCTGCTGCGCGCGTGGCGCGTATTGTCCTGCAGCGCGAGCCGATGGCGAGCGAGGCGCTATCTTGGACTACTTTATATAGCTGCCAGGGCGAGGCTGTGCGCGGCCGGGCGGAACTGGCGCTGCATCTGCTGGCGCGTCCGGAATTGACGGAGCTGGATCCGAAGGAGCGCCTGCTGCGTGCCTATAACGCGGTGTTTGATCGTTACGATGCGTCGCAGCCGGCCGATATAGTCTATTGGCGCAGCCAGTTGTCGGCGGGACGTGAGCTGGCCGCGCTGGTGCGGCAGGAGCTGATTCCGCTGTACGAGACCGGTTATCGCTCCAGCCCTTGCGCGGCGCCGGCTGCGGCGCGTTCGCCGCTGTTCGTGGTGCGTGATTCGGCTGGTTTGCCGCTGGTGTTCACAGTGGGGGCAAACCGTTCGCTGTACCTGTTCCGCCGCACGCCTTTCGGGCGCTGGTCGCAGACTGATTTGAGCGGGATGCTGCCTTTGAATCAGCCGGGCAAGGTGCAGGCGCTGGATGTGCGCCAGGCGCCGGATGGTTCGATCGCGCTGGCGCTGGCCATGGCGCCTTGGGGCAGTGGCGGCGGGCCGACCGTGCATGTGGCGGTGGGCGTGTCGAACCACTTCGACGAGGCGGGCTGGGTGGAGGTCATGCGCGGCATGGAGCCGCGCCAGGTGCCGGAGGTGCAGGGCGATGTGACGCGGATTGCGTTCGGTCTGCTGCAATCGGGCGCTGTGCCGCTGGTGCTGGTCACTGCGGCGAACACCTGGTATTTCAATGCGGCGATGGATGGGCCGTTGATGGCCTGGGAAGACCAGGGCGGCGCTGGGGCGCTGGTGACTGCGGTGGGCAGCTACCGGGTGCCGGGGGCTTGGCGTTTGAGCGAGACGCCTTCGGGGCGGATGCTGCGCTTTAATAGCTTTGCGCGAGCTGCGGCCTGGGGGATTGCGATTGATTACCAGGGGCTGCCGCGCCGGGCTTGCTGCCTGCACCTGGCGCCGTCGAATGTGCCGAATGTGCCGGATGTGTTTGTGGCGGGTGAGAGCATCGTTGTCTATCGCGGCGGGCAGTCGGTGCCGCAGCCGGTGGCGAATATCGGTGGGGCTTGCGTGGTGTGGAGCGAGGCAAATGCTGCGGGGGAGTATCTGGCTTATGGCGATGGGGCTGGTGGCTTGTGGCTGGTTTGCCGGAAGCCGGGCGGGCATTGGGGAATGCCGGTGCCGATTGCTACCACTTTAGTGATGGCTGCTTTGATGGCGGCGCCTAATTATGGCGGTGTGCATGCGATTGGGGTGACGCCGGGTGGGGCGCTGGCTTGGCTGCGCTTTAATGCTGACGGGGCGCAAGTCGGGGCGGAGGAGATTACCCAGGCTGCGGTGTGGGATGATGAGGCGCAGGCGGTGCAGCGTGCGGCACGGGTTACGCGGAGTGTGGCTTAGTCTTTGGCGCTTAAGGCGTCGATGAGGGCGGCTAGCCAGCAGATGAGCAGGATGGCGCTGGGGAGGCTGGCGCCGCTGGCGTCGCTGGATTCGGCGAGGCGGGTGGCGACGGCGACTGGGTCGGGTTGCATGGTGCCGCTGGCGGCTTCGGTCAGGAGCTTTTCTGTGGCTGTGGAGAGGGAGTTCATTAGCCAGATCAGCGCTGCGACTGAGGGGATGAGGAAGAGCAGGCCGCGTTTGGGGCGTTTCAGGATTGCCAGCTGGCCAAGGCCGGGCAGCACTAGGCCGGAGAGGAGGGCGGCTTTGGTTGATTGCTTCATTCGTTCTCCTTCCTTTAAACCCGGCATACTTTGGGTCAGACCCCTGGGTCTGACCCCGGTTTACCGGTTTGCTGTTACGCGTAGTCGCTCACCGGAATGCAAGCGCAGAACAGGTTACGGTCGCCGTACACGTTGTCGGCGCGGCCGACTGGCGGCCAGTACTTCTGCTTGCGCAGCGATGGCACTGGGTAGGCGGCTACTTCACGGCTGTACTTGCGCTCCCACTTGTCGGCCAGCAGCACCTCGGCGGTGTGCGGGGCAAACTTCAGCGGGTTATCCAGCTTGTCGAACTCGCCCGATTCAACCTTGGCGATTTCAGCGCGGATCGCGATCATCGCGTCGATGAAGCGGTCCAGTTCAACCTTGGACTCGGACTCGGTCGGCTCGATCATCAGCGTGCCCGGAACCGGGAAGCTCATGGTCGGTGCGTGGAAGCCGAAGTCCATCAGGCGCTTGGCCACGTCTTCGTTGCTGATGCCGGTGGCATCGGTCAGCGGACGCAGGTCGATGATGCACTCGTGCGCCACCAGGCCGTCGTGGCCCGAATACAGCACTGGGAAGTGCGGCGACAGGCGGCGCGCAACGTAGTTGGCGTTCAGGATCGCGGTCTCGGTGGCCGCGGTCAGGCCTTCACCGCCCATCATGGCGATGTACATCCAGGAGATCGGCAGGATCGATGCGGAGCCGAACGGTGCGGCCGAGATCGAGCCGATGCCGTCTTCGCTGCGCACGTAGCCGTTGGAACGCTGGTTCGGCAGGAACTTGGCCAGGTGCGCGCCAACGCCGATCGGGCCGACGCCTGGGCCGCCACCGCCGTGCGGGATGCAGAAGGTCTTGTGCAGGTTCAGGTGCGATACGTCGCCGCCGAACGAGCCTGGGCCGGCTACGCCAACCAGTGCGTTCATATTGGCGCCGTCCACGTATACCTGGCCGCCGTGCTTGTGGATGATGTCGCACAGCTCGGTGATGCCGTCTTCGAACACGCCGTGGGTGGATGGGTAGGTCACCATCACGCAGGCCAGGTTCTTGGAGTGCTGTTCGGCCTTGGCTTTCAGGTCGGCCAGGTCAACGTTGCCCTTGTCGTCGCAGGCGGTTACCACAACCTGCATGCCCACCATGGCGGCGGATGCTGGGTTGGTGCCGTGTGCCGAGGATGGGATCAGGCAGATGTTGCGGTGGCCTTCGCCGCGCGACTCGTGGTACTTCTTGATCACCAGCAGGCCGGCGTATTCGCCTTGCGAACCGGCGTTAGGCTGCAGCGAGACAGCGGCGTAGCCGGTCACCGCGCACAGCATGTCTTCCAGCTGGGCGATCATTTCGCGGTAGCCGACGGTCTGGTCGTTTGGCGCGAACGGGTGGATGGTCGAGAACTCTGGCCAGGTCACCGGGATCATTTCGCTGGTGGCGTTCAGCTTCATGGTGCACGAACCCAGCGGGATCATGGTGCGGTCCAGCGCCAGGTCCTTGTCGGCCAGGGAACGCAGGTAGCGCAGCATTTCGGTTTCGCTGTGGTAGCGGTTGAAGGTTGGGTGCTCCAGGTAGGCGGAGGTACGCACCAGCGCTTCAGGGAAGTTGCGGTCCACGGTCGCTTCGACACCGTCGAAGTCAGGGGCAGCCTTGCCGCCGCTGAACACATTCCACAGGGCGGCCAGGGTATCGCGGTCGCAGGTTTCGTCCAGCGAAACGCCAACGTGTCGGCCATCGATCTTGCGCAGGTTGATGCCGGTGGCGACAGCGGCTGCGTGCAGGGCGTCTGCCTTGTCGGTGGCGATGGTCAGGGTGTCGAAGAAGGTATCGTTGACCGAGTAGCCCAGGGACTTCAGGTTGGCAGCCAGGATGCCGGTGTAGCGGTGGGTGCGCTCGGCGATCTGCTTCAGGCCTTTCGGGCCGTGGTAGACGGCGTACATGGAGGCCATCACAGCCAGCAGGACCTGTGCGGTACAGATGTTCGAGGTCGCTTTTTCGCGGCGGATGTGCTGCTCGCGGGTCTGCAGCGCCAGGCGGTAAGCCTTGTTGCCGTTCTGGTCGATGGTCACGCCAACCAGGCGGCCTGGCATGGAGCGCTTGTACTCGTCGCGGGTCGCCATGTAGCCGGCGTGCGGGCCGCCGAAGCCCAGCGGTACGCCGAAGCGCTGCGAGTTGCCGACGACAACGTCGGCGCCCCATTCGCCCGGAGGGGTCAGCATGGTCAGGGCCAGCAGGTCGGCGGCCACGATCACCATGGCGCCGGTTGCCTTCACGGTTTCAACGGCGGCGCGGTAGTCGCGCACCACGCCGTTCACGCCTGGGTATTGCAGCAGCACGCCGAAAGCGTCGGTCACGCCAGCCAGTTCGGCCGGGTCGAAAGTCTTGACGGTGATGCCCAGCGGCTCGGCGCGGGTCTGCACCACTTCCAGGGTCTGCGGCAGCACGTCGTTAGCGACGTAGAAGGTCATCGACTTGGACTTGCCGACGCGCTGGATCAGGGTCATGGCTTCGGCAGCGGCGGTGCCTTCATCCAGCATGGACGAGTTGGCGATGGCCATGCCGGTCAGGTCGATCAGCACCTGCTGGAAGTTCAGGATCGCTTCCAGGCGGCCCTGGGAGATCTCTGGCTGGTACGGGGTGTAAGCGGTGTACCAGGCTGGATTTTCGAAGATGTTACGCAGTACCACGCCCGGGGTGTGGGCGTTGTAGTAGCCCTGGCCGATCAGGGATTTCAGCACCTTGTTCTTGGAAGCGATGCCTTTCAGCTTGGCCAGTGCCTCGTTCTCCGGCAGCGGCTGGAAGAATTGGCCCAGTGGCAGTTCGTTCTTGTTGCGGATGCCCGGTGGGACGATGGCATCGATCAGGGCGGCGCGGGTGGCGTAGCCGAGAACGTCCAGCATTTGCTGCTGTTCTGCGGAGTCCGGGCCGATGTGGCGGGCGATGAATGCATCGCGGGCTTCAAGTTGGGTCAGGCTGGTGCGGGTCATGGTGGGAAATCTCTTGGCCAGAATGTGAAAAGGGCCCGCACGCAGCGGGCCCGGTAAAACGATATTACTGCGCGACTTTGCCGTAAGCGGCGGCGTCCAGCAGGCCGTTGATGGCGCTGGCGTCGGCTGGCTTGATCTTGAACAGCCAGGCGGCGTAGGCGTCGGCGTTGATCGACTCTGGGGAGGCGGTCACGTCGTCGTTCACGGCCACCACTTCACCGGCGATCGGTGCGTAGATGTCGGAAGCGGCTTTGACCGATTCCACCACGGCGGCGTCGGCGCCGGCGTCGTAGGTGTTGCCCACTTTTGGCAGCTCGACGAACACGATGTCGCCCAGGGCGTCTTGTGCGAAGGCGGTAATGCCGACGGTCACGGTGCCGTCTGCTTCAGCGCGTACCCACTCGTGGGACTCGGTGTACTTCAGGTCTGCTGGAATGTTGCTCATGTTGGCTCCAAGGATTGGGAAAGTTAGTTGAAGAAGTCAAGCTACCAGGATTTTACCGTTACGGACGAAAGGCAGCTTCACGACGGTGGCGGCCAGCTTCTTGTCGCGGATCTCGACGTGCACGGTGTCGCCGACTTGCACGCCCATCGGCACGCGCGCCAGGGCGATTGCCTGCTGCATGGTCGGGGAGAAGGTGCCGGAGGTGATTTCGCCCGCTTCGCCGTTGGCGGCGATGACTTTCTGGTGGGCGCGCAGTACGCCGCCTTTTTCACGCAGGATCAGGCCGACGAACTGGGCGTTCTGGCCTTTGGCTTGCAGGGCTGCCTTGCCGATGAAGTCGCGCTCGGAGACCAGGTCGATGGTCCATGCCAGGCCTGCGTCCAGCGGGTTCACGGTTTCGTCCATGTCCTGGCCGTACAGGTTCATGCCGGCTTCCAGGCGCAGGGTGTCGCGCGCGCCCAGGCCGGCTGGCTTTACGCCGGCGGCGTTCAGGGCGTTCCACAGCTTTTCAGCCTGGTCGGCTGGTACGCCGATTTCGAAGCCGTCTTCGCCGGTGTAGCCGGTGCGGGCCACCATGGCTTCGCCGAAGGCGGTGCCTGGCACCAGGGCCACGTTGAATGGCTTCATTTCGGCGGTGGCTTCCTTGGCTTGCGGGATCACTTCCCAGACCTTGGCGCGGGCGTTCGGGCCCTGCACGGCGATCAGGGCCATCGCGCCTTCGCCGTCGCGGCGCTGGGTGATGGTGATGCCGGCGCCGGTGGCGGTGTTCTGCTGGTTCATCCAGGCTACGTCTTTTTCAGCAGTGCCGGCGTTGACCACCAGGCGGAACCACTCTTCGTTGATGAAGTAGACGATCAGGTCGTCGATGACGGTGCCTTCAGGGGTCAGCATGCAGGAGTACAGGGCTTTGCCCGATACCTGCAGCTTGTCGACGTTGTTGGCGATCAGGCCGCGCAGGAAGGAGCGTACGTTGGCGCCCTTCAGGTCCACTACGCACATGTGGGCCACGTCGAACATGCCGACGTCGGTACGCACGGCGTGGTGTTCTTCGATCTGGGAACCGTAGTTGACCGGCATGTCCCAGCCGCCGAAGTCGACCATACGGGCGCCGAGGGCACGATGAGCGTTATTGAGTGGGGTTGCTTTGAGCGACATTGATACCTCAGACCGATAGGGGTTAATAAACGTAAACATGGATACGCCTACCCCTCTGTCCTTGGTACCTGAGAGATAGCGGGAAGGTATTCCCGCACGCCCCTTCGGTGGGCCCTGCGCGCTGGCGGGCCGCTCTCCAGAGTTTTGAGCCATTGCGGCTCCCTGACCGGTCCTTTTGCCTGAGAGTTTTTGGGTTATGCCCCTTCGGCGCTAGCCAGAGCTAGTCTCTCCCGATCAAGACTCGGGACTATATGCCAGTAGGGCAATAAAGTCAATCTTGGCGCCCTTGGGGAACTCCTGCGCCGGGCGGCGGTCAAAAGGGCATGGAAACGCCAAATGACGACTATGACAACCCGTGGAAGACCGGCCTGGAGCGCTATTTGATGGACTTCGTTATGCTCTTTTCTCCGGGGTTGGCTGCAGAAATCGACTGGTCCGTGGAGCCGGAATTCCGCGACCAGGAATTGCGCCAGGTAGCTCGCGACGCAAAACACGGCTCGCGCCGGCAAGCTGATGGATTTCCTGCCGCTTACAAACGGCGGCCTTCTCAACTTCTTTGCACCCGGTGCGGATGCGCATTTCGCGACGTTGCCGTTCTGGATGGGATGAGCAGCGCATCTTAGATTTTCTCAATGTATTAGACTGGTTAATGAGATTGCCGGTGCCGCAAGAGGGGCTTCAGGAGGGGCTGCTGGCTGGGCGGCGGCGGATGCTTGAGGAAATCCTGATGTCCCGGTTTGGGGCGCCGTCGGAGGCGGTGCGGGCCAGGCTGGAGAGCGCGACATCCGACCAATTGACGCGCTGGGCGGGGAGGGCGCTGGTGGCGCAAACCCTGGATGAGGTCACTGGCGATTGAGTAGGGCGTGGCGCAGCGTGCAGCTGCGCTAGAATGGCCATTCATCCATTTCCACAAGTGGAGCGACCATGAGCGAAAAAGAAGACAAATCTGCCTGGTTCACCCTGTCAGGCGATGTGAACAGCGATATGGTGCACCGCGTTTTCGACGCGGTGGCGGACATGACGGAGGACGGCATCGAAACCGCCCACATCCTGATCCAGTCCAACGGCGGCTACGTCAGCGACGGCCTGTGCCTGCACAACTACCTGCGCAACCTTCCAATCAAAATCATCACCTACAACGGCGGGGCGGTAGCGTCGATTGCGGTGATCCTGTTCCTGTCCGGCAGCGAACGCTATGCCAGCGAGACGGCGCGCTTCATGGTGCACAAGTCGCACGCCAGCGCGCCGCACGGCGCCCGCCCCGACGCCCTGCGCATCATCGTGGAGGGCCTGCAGGCAGATGATGCCCGCACCGAATCCATCCTGCGCAAGCACGTCCAGCTGACTGATGAGCACTGGAATATCCACGCCTATTCAGACCTGCACCTGACCGCCAGCGAGGCGGCCAAGGTGGGCATGGTGAACGACGTGGCCGACTTCCGTCCGCCCAAGGGCAAGCGCGTCACCAATATCTGAAAAAGGAAAGGGCCCGGAAATTCCTTCCAGGCCCTTCTGCGCTGCCAGCCTGGTTAGCGTTTGCCGCTACGGCTGGAAGGCGTCTTTTTGTCCGTTTTGCTGGAACGGCTCATATCCGACTGCTCGTTGGATGGCTGGGCGGCCGAGCGGGACCCCTGGTCAGCCGACTGGCGGGTGCCGGAACTGGAACTCTGCTTGCTGGATTTTTGCCTGGATTTCATGGCAGCTCCCTTTCAAAAAGATCGGAGCTTCATCATGCTTTGTGCAATAGTAAAGGTGTATCGGAATACAACCTAGCGCCTTGTAGGAGAAGGGCTTGCACCATCTTGGTGCGGCCTCAACAGTTGCGAGACATTGTCGTAAATATTTTGCGATTCTTTGCTTTTGTGTATTGCCATGTGGCAATAATCTGCGACAATACGTATAACCCTCAAAGTCAGGTCCGATCATGAATCCAGAAAACCCCACATCTGCGGCGCCCAAAAAAGCGGTCACGCCGCGGCATGCGCTACTGGAAAGCCTGATCAGCCTGGTTAGCAAGCACATCAGCGAGCAATTCAATGAGCTGTCCATCAAATGGGCGGCCTACCTGGTCGATGCGACCGATGCCACCGACGTAAAGGATGTGCAGGCCCGCCTGCGTTCCGGCAACCGCCTGCGCACCGACCATTACGCCTTCCTCGGCCTGTTCGCCCGCCAGCTGGAAAATGATTTGCGCCAGGAGATGGCGCAGCTGGCGCCCGGCCAGAAGGCGCCGGTGCGCAAGAGCGCCGATGCGCTGTCGCTGGTGTCGATGGAGGAGATGGATACCAAGGTCACCATGGGCGGCTTCAGCAAGGCGTTCGAGGTGAAATATTCCGATGCGCTGGCCACGCTCAATGTGCGGCTGGCCTTCCTGCTCGATCGCGATATCCTGCGCATCAACCAGAACCCGTTCCGGCCGGAGGTGTTCCTGGCCTCCTTCCAGCAGGCCTGGATGGACTTCGTCAAGGACGAGGAATCGAATGAGCTGATCAAGCATTTCCTCAAGCCGGAAGAATTCTTCAACTTCGCGCCGATGCTGGAAGAACTGAACCTGGCCCTTGAGCGCAAGGGCGTGGGTCCGGGCTCGGTGGAAAAACATAAGTCGCGCCGCGCGGATTCGCACGATGCGTCGCAGGCGCCTAACCGCAAGAAGAACCAGCAGGCGGCACTGGCGGAGCAGTTGCGCCAGTTTTTTGCCGGTGCGGGCGATGCGCCTGGCGGCAAAGCGACGCCGACTGGCTTTGACCAGTTGGGCGATCTTGATCTGTCGCTGCCGACCATGAATGTGGCGCCGGGCCTGTATGGCACGCCGAGCCATACCGCTGGCGCAGCCGCTGCCGGCACGGCTGCCGCACCGGCAATGCCGGCTTCCGCTCCTGTCATGCCGGCGCCGGGCTTTGTGCCGGGTATGGCGCCAGCTGGCGGCGTCGCGATGGCCGGTGTGCCGATGGCGGCTGGCCTGGGCGGTGCCGTCATCCCCCCGGGCGCGGTGGTGACGGGCGGAATGGGCATGCAGGTCATGGCCGGCGCCGGCGTCGGACTGCCTCCCGCAGCGGGAACGGTCAGCGGCATGCCTTTGATGAGCGGCGGTGCCGCGCCTGTCGGCGGTATGCCCGGCGGTATGCTGACTGGCGTCGCGGTACCGGGCGTACCAGGCGGTGTTGCGGTGCCACCAGGCGGCTGGACCCAGGGCCCAGCCCAGGGCTTCCACGGCGGCGCCAATAACGAGGCGGCGCAGCGCGCCTCGCTGATGGCTGTCAAAGAACCGTTGATGAACTTCCTCGCGCAATTGCAGCGCGGCGTGCCGCAAGGCGCCGTGTTTGCCAGCGCTGAAGGCGGCGCCATGCCTGCCGGTGGCTTCGTGTCGTCTCCGGCGATGTCCGGCGGCGGCGCCATGCCCGCACCAGGCTTTGCGGCCGGCGGTTCGATGGGCAACGTCTTCCTGCTGCCCCAGATCAAGGAGCAGGCCCCGGCTGGCAGCCTGACGCGCGCCGACGAAGGCACCATCGACCTGCTGTCCGCGGTGTTCGATACCGTATTCCGCGACCAGAGCATTTCGCCTGAAATCCGCGACCTGATCCGCTTCCTGCAGATTCCTGTGCTGAAGGCGGCGCTGGTCGACAAGAACTTCTTCTTCCAGGAAGCGCATCCCGCCCGCCGCATGATCGATCTGCTGTCGCGCATGGGCTGGGAGCAGCACAAGGACCCGGACGATCCGCTGTACCAGGCCATGCAGCGCAGTGTGGAAAAGGTCAGCAAGGACCACGAAGAGGAAATTTCCGTCTTTACCGAGGCGGTCAACGAGCTGGAAGCTTCGATCAAGGCCGAGGAGGCTGCTGCTGCGGCAGCGATGGCCGAGCCTATCGCCAAAGCCCTCAAGCAGGAAAAGATGTCGGTGGCGGCCAAGTCGGCCAAGGATGCCGTGGCGCTGCGCATCGGCACCGGTGAAGTGGTGGCGATTGTGGAGGCCTTCCTTGAAAACAAGTGGGTCTCCGTGCTGACCATCGCTTACAGCGTCGAGGATGAAAAGCCGGGCGCCGTGAACAACGCGACCCAGACCATGGATGACCTGATCTGGAGCGTACGCCCCAAGATCACCCAGGAAGAACGCAAGAAGCTGATTTCCAAGCTGCCAACCTTGCTGTCCACGCTGAACAAGTGGCTGGACGTGATCAAGTGGCAGGATTCGGATCGCCTGCAATTCTTTGCGGAGCTGGCGGAGTGCCATGCGTCGATAGTGCGCGCGCCGATCGAGATTTCGCCGGAGCGCCAAGTCGAAATCGCCATGGAAGTGGCGCAGAAGGATGCCGAACGCCGCCTTCAGCTGCAAGCCATTGCCGAAGCGGAGTCCGACACCAAGCCGCCGGAAGACGATGACGCCACGATTGAAGTGGATGGCCTGGCGCGCGGCATGTGGCTGGAATTCGACCAGGAAGACGGCAGCCAGCGCAAGGTCAAGCTGGCCTGGATCAGCCCATTGAAGACGCTGTACATCTTCTCCACCTCGGGCAAGCAGGAAGCCTTCTCCATCACCGGCGAGGCGATGGCGCAGCAGTTCCGCGAGGGTAAAGTGCGCCTGATCCGTACCGAAGGCGTGGTGGCAGCCGCGCTGTCGGTCGCCATGGGCGGTGTAGCGGCCGTCAACGACGACCAGCACGACGTGCCGGCCAACGGCACTTCCGCTTAATTTTTGCGCAGGGCGGCCAGCAGGCCGTCCGCCGCATCCTCCACGTAATCCAGCACCATGTCGAAGCCATTCGGGCCGCCGTAATACGGGTCGGGCACGATATCGGAGCCGTAGTGCGTCGCAAATTCCATGAACAGCCTGACTTTGTGCAGGTGCTGCGGCGGGCAGGCGCGCAGCAGGATCTCCAGGTTTTCATGGTCCATGGCCAGCACGTAGTCGAAGCGCTCAAAGTCTTCGCTGGTGAATTTGCGGGCGCGCTGGCAGCTCAAGTCATAGCCCCGGGCGGCGGCATGGCGGGTCGAGCGCGCGTCCGGCGCGTTGCCGATGTGATAAGCATGGGTGCCGGCGGAATCGATCTCCAGGTCAAGTCCGGCCGCTTCGGCGCGGGCGCGGAAAACGCCTTCGGCGGTCGGGGAGCGGCAAATGTTGCCCATGCACACAAAAAGGATGGCGGTTCGGGTCTTCATTGGTGTTTGGCGTGCTGGTAAGATGGTATTATTAGCCACTTTTTTAACACGTCCCTGCGGGCGAAGTACAGATAAAACGTGCGTCTATCTTCCATTAAATTGTCGGGATTTAAGTCGTTCGTCGATCCTACCAATTTCCAGGTGCCCGGCCAGCTGGTCGGCGTGGTTGGTCCCAACGGGTGCGGCAAGTCCAATATTATCGACGCTGTGCGCTGGGTGCTGGGCGAGTCGAAGGCTTCCGAGCTGCGCGGCGAGTCGATGCAGGACGTTATTTTCAACGGTTCGACGCACCGCAAGCCTGCGGGCCGCGCTTCCGTTGAACTGATCTTCGACAACCATGAAGGCAAGGCGTCCGGCCAATGGGGCCAGTACGCCGAGATCGCGGTCAAGCGCACGCTGACGCGCGACGGCACTTCCACGTACTACATCAACGGCCAGCCGGTGCGCCGGCGCGATATCCAGGACATTTTCCTGGGGACCGGCCTGGGGCCGCGCGCCTATGCGATTATCGGCCAGGGCATGATTGCCCGCATTATCGAATCGCGTCCGGAAGAACTGCGCGTGTTCCTGGAAGAAGCTGCGGGCGTCTCGAAGTACAAGGAGCGCCGCCGTGAGACCGAGAACCGTCTGCATGACACGCGCGAGAACCTGCTGCGCGTGGAAGATATCCTGCGCGAGCTGAATAGCAACCTGGAGAAGCTGGAAGGCCAGGCTGCGGTGGCGACCAAGTTCCACCAGCTGCAATCCGACCAGGACGAGAAGCAGAAGCTGCTTTGGCTGCTGCGCAAGACCGAGGCGCAAAACGAGCAGGCCAAGTACTTCCGCGACATGGAGCAGGCGCAGAACGATCTGGAAGAACAGACCGCGAAGCTGCGCAATGTGGAGCTGACGCTGGAGCAGATGCGCCAGGCGCACTTTGCGGTCGGCGATCGCTTGCACCAGGCGCAGGGCCATCTTTACCAGACCAATTCCGAGATCGGCAGCCTGGAGGCGCAGATCAAGTTCGTGATCGAGTCGCGTACCCGTTTGCAGCAGCAGCTGGCGACGCTGACCGCGCAGCGCGACCAATGGGCGCAGCAGGCCGAGGAATACGGTGGCCAGGTCGCTGAGGCGGAGATCAACCTGGAAGAATTGTCGGCGCGCGTGGAAGAGGCGCGCATGCTGGCGGAGCAGAAGGCGGAATTGCTGCCGGTGCTGGAGCAGGAGTGGCGCGAGGCGCAGACCAGGAGCACTGAGTCGCGCGCGCGCATCATGCAGGCGCAGCAGCAGTTGGAGCTGGAGTCGGCGCACCAGCGTAATGCTTCCAATATCCTGGCCGGCCTGGCGACGCGCAAAGAGCGCTTGCAGCAGGAGAAGGGCGGGCTGGCGATGCCGGATTCTTCGCATCTGTCGAACCTGAAGATGCAGCTGGAGGAGAAGCAGCAGTCGCTGGAAGAGCAGAATATGATGCTCGAGGAGGCGCTGGAGCAGCAACCCAAGCTGGAAGAGGAGCGCCAGGCGGCGCAGGCTGCGGTGCAGGCGGAATCGGCCGCCACCCACCAGCTGGAAGCGCGCCTGAATGCGCTGCGCCAGCTGCAGGAGCGCGTGCAGACCGAGGGCAAGATTGTGCCTTGGCTGCAGAAGCATGAATTGAACGAGCTGCCGCGCTTGTGGCAGAAGCTGGATATCCAGGAAGGCTGGGAAACCGCGCTCGAAGCGGTGCTGCGCGAACGCACCTCGGCGCTGCAAGTGTCGAATATCGAGTGGGCCAAGCACTTCTTCAGCGACGCTCCACCGGCCAAGCTGGCGCTGTTCGCCCCCGCCGTGGCAGGTGTGCCCGCCGCGCCGGCCGGCGCGGCCGCCGCCGGCCCCGCGCTGCGCCCGGTCCTGGACCTGCTGAAGCTGAACGACCCGGGCCTGCGCGGCGTACTGCAAGACTGGCTGCACAACGTCTTCCTGGCGGACGACAACGCCAGCGCCTTCGCCGCGCGCGGCACCCTGCCGGCCGGCGGCTGCTTCGTCACGAAGCAAGGCCACATCATCAGCCAGTCCAGCGTGCGTTTTTACGCTGCGGACGACGAGCAAGCCGGCATGCTGGGCCGCCAGCACGAAATCGACAACATCACCAAGCAGCTGCGCGCGCAGTCGATGCTGGCGGAGGAAGCCCGCAGCCGTGCAGTGCGTGCCGATGCCGCCCTGGGCAACCACAGCCGCCTGATGACAGAGCTGCGCGCCAAGGTACAAAGCCTGACCGCCAGCGTGCACACCCTGCAGCTGGAAGTGGTCAAACTGTCCGAAATCGAAGCCCGCTTCAACCAGCGCAGCAACCAGATCGAGACCGACCTGGCCGAAATCGCCGCGCAGGAAGAAGAGCAGATGCAAATCAAGCTCGAGTCCGAAGAAAAGTTTGAGCAGCTCGATATGGAACTCGGCAACCTGCAAGGCGAACACGAAGACGGCCAGACCGCCTTCATGCTCAAGGAACAGCGCCTGGCCGACGCCCGCGAAGCCCTGCGCGAACTGGAACGCAAAGCCCAGGAAGCCGAATTCGCCGAAAAATCCGGCCGCAACCGCATCGACGAACTGCGCCGCAGCATCGCCACCGCCACCGCGCAAGTCGCGCAAGTGTCGGAAAGCCTGCAAGCCGGCCAGTCCGAGCTGGAAAGCCTGGAAGCCGGCACCGCCAACGAAGGCCTGCAAGACCTGCTGGACCGCCGCACGCAGCAAGAGCGCGCGCTGGCCGACGCCCGCCACGAGCTTGACCAGGTCACGCAGCAACTGCGCCAGTTCGAAGACGCCCGCATGCAGGGCGAACGCAGCCTGCAGCCGCAGCGCGACAAGATCATGGAGATGCAGCTGAAGGAGCAGGCCGCACGCCTGAACCAGGAACAGTTCGCGCAGCAGCTGGCCGAAGTACAGGCCGACGAAGCCGCGCTGGCCGAAAAGCTGCATCCGGACATGAAGGCCTCTTACCTGCAAGGCGAAGTGACGCGCCTGACCAACGCCATCGCCGCGCTGGGCGCCGTCAACCTGGCCGCGCTGGACGAACTGGCCACCGCCTCCGAGCGCAAGAATTTCCTGGACTCGCAGAACCGCGACCTGAACGAAGCGATTGCGACCCTGGAAGACGCGATCACCAAGATCGACAAGGAAACCCGCGACCTGCTGCAGGACACCTTCGACCGCGTCAACCTGAGCTTCTCCGAACTGTTCCCGATCCTGTTCGGCGGCGGACAGGCCAAACTGATCATGACCGGCGAGGAGATCCTCGATTCCGGCGTGCAGGTCATGGCCCAGCCGCCCGGCAAGAAGAACGCCACCATCCACCTGCTGTCCGGCGGCGAGAAAGCCCTGACCGCGACGGCCCTGGTGTTCTCGATGTTCCGACTGAACCCCGCGCCTTTCTGCCTGCTGGACGAGGTGGACGCGCCACTGGACGACGCCAATACCGAGCGCTTCTGCCGCATGGTCAAGCGCATGTCGGACCAGACCCAATTCCTCTTCATCTCGCACAACAAGATTGCGATGGAGATGGCCAATCAACTTATCGGTGTGACGATGCAAGAACAAGGTGTGTCGCGCATCGTGGCGGTGGACATGGAATCCGCCGCAACCTTTGCTACTGAGGCTCAAGCCGCATGATGACTGATTTCCAACTGAGTTTGATCGCAGCCGGCGGCGTATTCGTCGTGGGTGTAATTAGCTATAACAAATGGCAGGAGTACAAGCTCAAAAAGCGCGTCGAACGCGCCTTCGACGGCCAGCATGACGACGTTCTGATGCGCGCCGATGACGGCAGCCGCGCCGAGCCAAGCTTCCATATGGACGATATCGCCTTGCCCGATGCCGGCTCCGGCGCTTACGGCGTACCTGAGCACATTGGCGGCCACGTGGGCGCGGTGACTGCACCGAACATCGCCGCCGATGGCGACACCGCCAGCGCGACCGCCGCAGCGGCAGTAGCCGGCGCGCCTGCGCGCAGCGCCGACGCCGATGTGCCGGCCGAAGAACTGGCGACCTGCCTGGTCGACCCGCTGATCGACTGCCTGCTGCCGCTGGAGCTGGAAGCCCCATCGCGCGGCGAAAAGCTGCTCCCGGCGCTGCAGAAGCTGCGCTTCGTCGGCAACAAGCCGGTGCACTTTATCGGCCTGGCCGTCAGCGGCGACTGGGAACCGGTGCGGCACGGCGTGGTCTACACCAAGCTGCAGGGCGGTGTACAGCTGGCCAGCCGCAGCACCGCGCTGAATGAACTGGAATATTCCGAGCTGGTGACCCGCCTGCGCAGCGTGTCCGACGAAATCGGCGCCGAGCCGCAGATCCCGGACATGATCGAGGTCATGCAGGACGCCAAGAACCTGCACCGCTTCGTCGCCAACCACGACGCCCAGCTGGGCGTGAACCTGGCGTCGAACGGCGCTCCATGGAATATCGCGACCCTGCTGGGCGCACTGGAAAAACTGGGCTTCGACGTGCGCCCTGACGGCCGCTACGCGATGCCGGACGGCGAGGGCGGCCACCTGTTCTCGCTTTCGACCAATGTCACCCTGGCCGAGGAAACCACTTCCCGCCTGACGCTGCTGCTGGACGTGCCATGCGTGGCTCCGGCGCGCGACGGCTTCGGCTCGATGATCGCCTGCGCCAAGAACCTGATGGCGCGCCTGGACGCCACCATCGTGGACGACGCCATGCAGCCGCTGGCTGACGAAACCCTGGCCAGCATCGCCGGCCAGGTGAAAGAGTTTTACGACGACATGGCAGCATCGGATATTCCGGCCGGTTCCACCCGCGCGCTGCGTCTGTTCAGCTGAAAAGAAACATGAGCAACACCGAACAAGCAACACCCGCCGAACGCGCAGCCTGGCTGTCGGCAGAACTGAACCGCCACCTGCACGCCTACCACGTGCTGGACGCGCCCACCATCCCGGACGCGGAGTACGACAAGCTGTTCATGGAGCTGCAAGCCATCGAGGCGGCGCACCCGGAACTGCAAGCACCCGATTCGCCAACCCTGCGTGTGGGCGCGCCGCCGCTGGCTGAATTTGCGTCGGTCACCCATGCCGTGCCGATGCTGTCGCTGAACAACGGCTTCAACGACGAAGATATCGAGAATTTCGACCGCCGCGTGCGCGAAGGCCTGGATGCGCTACAGGTCGAGTACTCGACGGAAGTAAAGTATGACGGCCTGGCGATCAGCCTGCGGTACGAAGACGGCGTCTTCGTGCAGGCCGCCACCCGTGGCGATGGCTACACCGGCGAAGACGTCACCGCCAATATCCGCACCATCAGGGGCATCCCGCTGCGCCTGAAAACCGACACCCCGCCGCCTGTGCTGGAAGTGCGCGGCGAAGTGCTGATGTTCAAGGCCGATTTCGCCGCCCTGAATGCGCGCCAGCGCGAGCTGGGCCAGAAGGAATTCGTCAATCCGCGCAACGCTGCCGCCGGCGCGCTGCGCCAGCTCGATTCGCGCATTACCGCGCAGCGCAAGCTGAGTTTCTACGCCTACGGCATCGGCGAACTGACCGGTGCCGAACTGCCCGCCACGCACAGCGCGCTGCTGGACTGGTACGCGGAACTGGGCCTGCCGGTAAGCGCCGAGCGCGATGTGGTGCGCGGCAAGGACGGCCTGACCGGCTACTACGAGCGCATCGGCAAGGCGCGCCCGTCGCTGCCTTATGAAATCGATGGCGTGGTCTACAAGACCAACCGCTTTGAAGACCAGCGCGCGCTGGGCTTCGTCTCGCGCGCGCCGCGTTTCGCGCTGGCGCACAAATTCCCCGCTGAAGAAGCGCTGACCACCGTGCAGGCCATTGAGGTGCAGGTCGGCCGTACCGGCGCGATCACGCCGGTCGCGCGCCTGGCGCCGGTCTTCGTGGGCGGCGTGACCGTCACCAACGCGACCCTGCACAACGAAGACGAAGTGCGCCGCAAGGACGTACGCGTAGGCGACACCGTGATCGTGCGCCGTGCCGGCGACGTGATTCCGGAAGTGCTGGCGGTGGTGCTCGACAAGCGCCCAGCGCCGGAGCCGTTGATGTGGGCGCTGCCAAGCGAATGTCCGGTGTGCGGCTCGCACGTGGTGCGTGAGGCCGACGAAGCCGTGGCGCGCTGCTCGGGCGGCCTGTTCTGCTCCGCCCAGCGCAAGGAAGCGATCCGCCATTTCTGCGGCCGCCGTATGATGGATATCGAAGGCCTGGGCGACCGTTACATCGACAACCTGGTCGAGTGCAACCTGGTGCACGGCGTGGCGGACCTGTTCCGCCTGACGCTGGACGACCTGCTGAAAATGAAGCGCCTGGCCGACGAACGCGATGGCACCACGCCGGAGACGGTCGCGCAAGGCAAGGTGCCGACCAAGTGGGCCGAGAACCTGCTGGACGCGATTGCAGCCAGCAAGAACCCGCCGCTGGAGCGCCTGCTGTTCGCGCTGGGCATCCGCCATGTGGGCGAATCGACCGCCAAGACCCTGGCCGACTGGCTGGGGCGCCTGGACCTGATCCGCCGCGCCCCGGTGGCGCTGCTGCGCGTGCTGCCGGATATCGGGGGCATCGTGGCCGAGTCGATTGCGGACTTCTTCGCCGAAACCCGCAACCAGGAAGCGCTGGACGCGCTGCTGGCGGCGGGCGTGGCGCCGAAAGGCGAGCACCCGCCCAAAGCCGCTTTGCGCGAGAAGCTGGAGCCGGTGGCATTGCTTGCCGCGCTGGGCATCCCAAAACTGACCGAGCCGCGCGCGCGCCAGCTGGTCGAGCAGGGCATGACGCTGGAGGCGCTGGCCCACCTGACCATCTATAACGTGTTCGGCCTGCCTGCGGCGGTGGAGCAGGGGCTGGAGGCCTGGTTGCGCGAGCCGGGCAACCGCGAGGTGCTGGTTGCCCTGCACGAGCTGCGTGAAGACCTGCTGGCGCAATTGCCCGAAGTGGCGGAAGCGGAAGGCGCCATGACCGGCAAGACCTTCGTCCTGACCGGCACGCTGCCGACCATGAGCCGCGACCAGGCGCAAGCCATGATCGAGGCGGCAGGCGGCAAGGTCTCCGGTTCGGTATCGAAGAAGACCTCATACGTGGTGGCCGGGGCGGAGGCGGGCAGCAAGCTGGCCAAAGCCGAAGAACTGGGCATCACCATCCTTGACGAAGCGGGCTTGCTCGCGCTGCTGGGAGGCTGACCATGGCCGTGCGGGAAATCCTGAAGATGGGCGACCCGAGGCTGTTGCGGGTGGCCGAGCCGGTGCGCGAGTTCAACACCAGGGAGCTGCACGCCCTGATCGCCGACATGTTCGACACCATGCACGCCGCCAATGGCGCCGGCCTTGCCGCGCCGCAGATCGGCGTCAACCTGCAGCTGGTGATTTACGGCTTCAAGTCCAACGCGCGCTATCCGGATGCGCCGCAAGTGCCGGAAACGGTGCTGATCAATCCCGTCCTGACGCCAATCGGCGACCAGATGGAAGAGGCTTTCGAAGGCTGTCTGTCGGTGCCGGGCCTGCGCGGCAGCGTGCCGCGCTACACCAGCCTGCATTACGAAGGCTACAACCAGTTTGGCGAGCGCATCGTGCGCGACGCCGAGGGCTTCCACGCCCGCGTGGTGCAGCATGAAGTAGACCACCTGCTGGGCATCCTCTATCCGGCACGGATCCGCGACTTTAGCAAGTTCGGATTTACTTCAGTGTTGTTCCCAGACCTCGACCCGGGCGACGACGACTGATAATATCCCGGCAAATTTGTTTTTTATCAATAACCGGATTCCCCTCCAGATGAGCAACCAGTCGCAAAACAACCCGCTAGAGTTCAGTGTCCGCGGCATCGTCCTCGGCATCCTGATCACACTGATTTTCACCGCGGCGCAGGTCTACCTGGGCCTGAAAGTCGGCCTGACCTTCGCCACCTCGATTCCTGCCGCCGTGATTTCGATGGCGCTGCTCAGCGCATTCAAGGATGCCACGATCCAGGAAAACAATATCGTGCAGACCATCGCATCGGCAGCCGGCACGCTGGCATCGGTGATCTTTGTGCTGCCAGGCCTGCTGATGATCGGCTGGTGGTCCAACATCCCGTTCTGGCCAACCTTTGGCGCTTGCGCCATCGGCGGCGTGCTGGGTGTGATGTACACCATGCCGCTGCGCCGCGCGCTGGTCTCGCAATCCGACCTGCCATATCCTGAAGGCGTGGCTGCGGCGGAGGTGCTGAAGGTCGGCACCCAGTCGCGCTCCGGCGCGCAGGAAGGCAAAGCCGGCCTGTGGGCGGTGATCTGGGGCGCCGTGGCGTCGGCGGTATTCGCCCTCCTCGGCGCGGCCAAGCTGGTGGCGGCCGAAGTGGCGCACTTCGTCAAGGTCGGCAACGGCGCCACCGGCCTCGGTGCTTCGAGCTCGCTGGCACTGGTCGGTGCGGGCCACCTGATGGGTATCTCGGTCGGCATGGCGATGCTGGTCGGCCTGGTGATCGCCTGGGCCGTCCTGGTGCCGCTGCTGACCATGGCCAATCCTGCGGCTCCCGGCGTCGCGCTGGCTGACCACGCGCTCGGCATCTGGAGCACCCAGGTGCGCATGATCGGCGCCGGCACCATTGGCGCCGCCGCCATCGTAACCCTGGCGACCCTGGCCAAGCCGGTGATCGGCGGCCTGAAATCGGCCATGGAATCGTCGCGCCGCGCCAAGCAGGGCGGCGGCGATGTGCCGCGTGAAGACAAGGACCTGCCGATCTTCATCGTCGGCCTGGTCACCCTGATCTCGATGGTGCCTGCAGGCTGGCTGCTGTCTTCCTTCCTGTCCGGCGGCCCGCTGTCCTCGATTTCGACCCCGTTGGTCATCGTCGGTATCGGCTACATCCTGATCGCCGGCATGCTGGCCGCTGCGGTCTGCGGCTATATGGCTGGCCTGATCGGCTCCTCGAATTCGCCGGTTTCCGGCCTGGCCATCCTGTCCATCCTGGGCGCGGCCACTTCCGTGGGCTGGGTTGGCCGCGAAATCATGGGCCCGGACACCGCGCAGGCCCTGATCGCCTTCGCGCTGTTCGTCACTACCGTGGTGCTGGCCGTCGCCGTGATCGGTAACGACAACCTGCAGGACCTGAAGACCGGCCAGCTGGTCGGCGCCACCCCATGGAAGCAGCAGGTTGGCCTGATCATCGGCGTGTTCGCCGGCTCCTGCGTGGTGCCGCCAGTGCTGGAGCTGCTGAACCATGCGAACGGCTTTGCCGGCGCACCGAACGTGAATGCCATCTCCGACCAGCCGCTGGCCGCACCGCAGGCGACCCTGATTTCGACCCTGGCCAAGGGCGTGATCGGCGGTGACCTGAAATGGGACCTGATCGGCTACGGAGCCTTGATCGGTCTGGCGCTGGTGGCGATCGACTTCGTGCTCAAGAAATCGAGCGACCGCAAATACAGCTGTGCGCCGCTGGGCGTGGGCCTGGCGATCTACCTGCCTTCGGCCGTGACTTCGCCGGTGGTGGTGGGCGCCATCGGCGGCTACTTCTTCGAAAAGGCGATGCGCGGCAAGAAGCATGGCGAGGCCGCGAGCCGCCTGGGCGTGCTGGTGATGTCCGGCTTTATCGTGGGCGAGAGCTTGTTCAACGTCGCGCTGGCTGGCCTGATCGTGCTGACCAATAAAGGTGAGCCGCTGGCCATCGCCAACAGCATGTCGGAAGCCACGACGATGATGATCGCCCTGGCTATCGCCGCCGCCGTGGTGGTCGGACTGTACCGCTGGTCCGCCAATTCGGCGCGTGCAATCGAGGCCTGATGGCCCCGGGAGAGATCCTGAATAGCGCCGGCCAGGCCCTGGTCCTGGTCGGTGCGGCACCCTGGGCCCTGCTGGCCGGAGTGCTGGTTTACTTTGTGGTTGCCGAAGCGCTGATGATGGTCCCGCGCCTCGGCTTCCTCCTCAAGTTCTGTGTGGCGGCCTTGCTGGCGCCGCAAATCCTGGCGATGTTCCGCGTCGCATCCCTTGGCGAAACTCCTTCGCTGCGCATCCTCGCCGATTTTATCTACCTGCCGCCTTCCTCGATGCTGGTGCTGTGCGCCACGGCGCTACTGCCTTTCTTTATTGGCCTGTGCTATTTCGGAGTTATGGGCCGGGCCGATGGCCTGCGCTTCTTCTTTGGCAATGTGCTGCGGCAGAAAGCGCCGGAGGCGCGCCACTTCCTCGCGTTCAAGGCCATCATGACGGTGGCCGGCCTGCCATTCACTTATGTGGCGCCCGCCATGGTCCTGAAGGGCTATATTGGCGGCAACGCGCTGGAGCAGGGCTTGCTGGTTGGCCTGCTGTACTGGCCTTCGCTGCTTGCGCTGCTGGCGGTGGCGGTGGCCTTCGAGTTGCTGGTGGCGCTGCTGCCGCGCAGGCTTTCCGCCTTGCTGGCGGCGCCGCTGGTGGCGGGCTTTTTGCTGTTCCTGTTTGCTTTCACTTACACGCTATCGGTGCGTGCTTTCGGAGTGTAACCATGACGCTATCTCGGATGGGGCAGGGCACCTGGAATATGGGCGAACATGCGGCCGACAAGGCTGCCGAAGTACGCGCACTGCAACTGGGGATGGACTTGGGCATGACGGTGATCGACACGGCGGAGATGTACGCCGATGGCGGCGCCGAGAAAGTGGTCGGTGAAGCGATTGCCGGCCGGCGCAGCGAGGCCTACCTGGTCAGCAAGGTGCTGCCGCAGAACGCGTCGCGCAAAGGCGTGGTGGCGGCCTGCGAGAAAAGCCTGAAGCGCATGAAGGTCGACCATATCGACCTGTACTTGCTGCACTGGCGCGGCAGCGTGCCGCTGGCTGAAACGCTGGAAGGCCTGGTGGCGCTGAAAAAGGCCGGCAAGATCCACGAGTATGGCGTCAGCAACTTCGACCTGGCCGATATGAAGGAGGCCGCGGCGCTGCCCGGCGGCGATGCGATCGAGGCCAACCAGGTGCTGTACAACCTGCGCCGGCGCGGCATCGAATGGGATCTGCTGCCCTGGTGCGAGGAGCGCGGCGTGCTGCTGATGGCCTATTCGCCGCTGGAAGCCGAGCGCGCCGAACAGGCGCGCCTGCTGGCCGAGCCGGCGCTGCAGGCGGTGGCGACGCGCCACCAGGCATCGGCGGCGCAAATTGCGCTGGCCTGGCTGTTGCGGCGCGATGGCGTGATGCCGATCCCCAAAGCCGTCACCGAAGCGCACGTGCGCGCCAATGCGGCGGCCATGACGATCCGGCTGGAGCAGGAAGACCTGGCAGTGCTGGATAAGGCGTTTGCGCCGCCACGCAGGGCGACGCCGCTGGACATGCTTTAGCGTTGCAGGCGGGAGGTGCTGAGCCGCTCCAGGATGCGGTGCAGCTCTTCCTGCATCTGCGGCGACAGGTTCTGGAACTGGCAGCCGATCTGCACCTGCTCGCCGAGCAGGAAGGAACGGAAGTGGCGCGACAGGCGGATTTCCAGGTCGCAGATCAGCACCGAGCCCGGGCCCATTTCCAGCCGCACGCGCTGCAGCTTGCGGCCCACATGCAGGCCGACCGCGTCGCGCGGCGAACAGCGCATGCCGACCCCGCCCACGGCGAAATCGTACAGCTGCATCTCATATGGCTTGCCGTTCAGGACGAAGGACGCGGTGTGGTAGATGCCGAGCGGGGTTTCCATGCGCGGCGCCTGGCGGCGGTTGAGCACCTGGCAGCGTTCCGGGAACTGCGCCGGGATCAGCGTCGGCTGTTCCGGCAGGGCATTCCAGTGCGGGTCGTCCAGTTTGAACTGGAACTTGGCGCCGCGCAGCCAGCACACAAAAGTGCACTCGCCCGGCGGCAGGGTGGATCCCTCGTTCAGCTGGATCACGAAGTGCGGCAATTCCGGGTCCACCGACAGGAAGCGCGCCATGACCGGCTCGGCATTGTCGCGGTGATAGATGGAGATCGGGTCGCCAACTTCGGCGAGCATGGTCAGCGCGTCGCCGATTTCATCGGGATCGACAATATCATGAGGATGGGCCCCCGCAGGGATCGGCTCCACGGCGTCCTGGGGACGGGGCGGGCCTTTGCGGAAGTCGGATGGCATTGGATCGTTCACAGCTTATGTTCTCGTTTTTTGGGAGAAGACGCCAGTAACTTTACAGGGTTCCGGCGTGTTTCGCTTGCTAAACGGCAAGGAATGCTGTTTTTCTGTTGCGTCGATGCCGACTTAAAAGCATTCGTCCGGTGACAGGTAGCGCCATTGCCCTTCCGGCAAGTTTCCGAGTTTGACACGGCCGATGCGCACACGCTTCAGGCCCACCACGCGCAGCCCGACCATTTCGCACATGCGGCGGATCTGGCGCTTCTTGCCCTCGCGCAGGGTGAAGCTGAGCTGGTCCTCGTTCTGCCAGCGCACTTTGGCCGGCAGCAGCGGCTTGCCGTCCATCCACAGGCCGTGGTTGAGCTTTTTCAGGTCGGCGTCCGGCAGCCGGCCCGGCTTGGTGTACTCGACGCGCACCAGGTATTCCTTGTCAATACTGGTGTTTTCGCCAATCAGCTGCTTGGCGACGCGGCCGTCCTGGGTCAGCACCAGCAGGCCGACCGAGTCGATGTCCAGGCGGCCGGCTGGCACCAGGCTGCGCAGCTGCGAGCGGTCGAAGCGTTCCGGCGCAGTATCTTCGGCCCAGCGGTTCTCCGGCTTGATCAGGACCACGGCCGGCTGGTAGCCGTCTTCGGCCTGGCCGGACACGTAGCCGACCGGCTTGTTGATCAGGATGGTGACGCGGCGCGCCTGTTCGGCGGCGGCCTGGCGCTCCACGGTCACTTTCTGGCTCGGGTAGACCTTGGTGCCCAGTTCGGACACGACCTTGCCGTCCACACGCACCCAGCCCTTGGCGATCCATTCATCGGCTTCACGGCGGGAGCACAGACCCAGTTCGGACATGCGCTTGGACAGGCGTAGCAATTCTTCAGACATCAGATTTTCAGTGCTTCAAGTAAGTCGGTTTCCAGCTGCAGCTGGGTACGGGCATTGGCCAGGGCAGGGCCGTCCACGATGAACACGTCTTCCACGCGCTCGCCGAGGGTCATCACCTTGGCCGTATGCAGGTTGATCTTGTAATTGGTCAGGACCTTGGCGATCGAGTACAGCAGGCCGGGACGGTCATTAGCCGCCACCGACAGCAGGTAGTACTGGCCGCGTTCATCGGGGCGCAGGTCCACGGTCGGCTGGATCGGGAAGGTGCGCGACAGGCGCGACAAACGGCCTTTGCTTGGCGCCTGCAGCGGGCCCTGCGAAATCAGCAGCTCGCACAGCTCGTGCTCGATCAGGTTGATGATGTCGCGGTAGCTCTTGGCGAAATTCTGCTCGGTGACCAGGAAGGTGTCCAGCGCGTAGCCGTGCTTCGTGGTGTGGATCTTCGCATCCAGGATGCTGAAGTTCTTGCGGTCGAAGTAGGAGCAGATGCGCGCGAACAGGTCGGGCTGGTCCTTGATGTAGACCGCCACCTGCAGGCCTTCGCCGATCGGCGCCAGGCGCACCTTCACCACCGGCTGTTCGCTGTCCAGGCGGTCCCACAGGGCGCGCGTCTGCCAGGCGATATCGCTGGCGTCGTGGCGCAGGAAGTAGGCCAGGTCGAGCTGCTTCCACAGCGCTTCGTGCGCATCGGGCGGCAGGCCGTACAGGCGCAGCGTGGCCAGTGCTTCCTGCTGGCGGTTCTTCAGCTCGCGGTCGGCCGAGTGCGGCTCGCCGCCCAGCACGCGCAGCGTCATCTTGTACAGGTCTTCCAGCAGCTTGCCTTTCCAGGCGTTCCAGACTTTCGGGCTGGTGCCGCGGATGTCGGCCACCGTCAGCAGGTACAGGCCGGTCAGGTGGCGCTCGTCGCCCACGGTGCTGGCGAAGGCCTGGATCACGTCCGGATCCGACATGTCCTGCTTCTGCGCCACGTGCGACATGGTCAGGTGGTGCTCGACCAGGAAGGCCACCAGTTCGATGTCTTCCTCGCTCATGCCGTGTTCCAGGCCGAACTGGCGCACGTCGGCCACGCCCAGCTTGGAGTGGTCGCCGCCGCGGCCCTTGGCGATGTCGTGGAACAGCGCCGCCACGTACAGCAGCCAATGCTGCGGATAGTTCGCCATCAGCTGCGAGCAGAACGGGTACTCGTGCGCGTGCTCGGTCATGGTGAAGCGGCGCATATTGCGCAGCACCATCATGATGTGCTGGTCCACCGTGTAGACGTGGAACAGGTCGTGCTGCATCTGGCCGGTGATCTTGCGGAAGCTTGGCAGGTAGCGGCCCAGGATGGACAGCTCGTTCATGCGGCGCAGGTTGTGGATGATGCCTTGCGGCGCCTGCAGGATGCGCAGGAAGTAGGCCTTGTTGACCGGGTCGGCGCGGAAGCCGGCGTCGATCTTGAAGCGCTCGTGCCATAGCGCGCGCATGGTGCGCGCCGTCATGCCTTTCAGGGCAGGGCGTTCGCACAGCAGCACGAAGATTTCCATGATGGCCGACGGCGTCTTTTCAAACGTGTCGTCGTCGTTCATGTCGATCAGCCCATTGACTTCGCTGAAGCGCTCATTGATGCGGACTGGATCGGCGTCGTGCGGGAACAGGTAGGCTTCAATGTTCTGCAGCAGGATGGTGTTCAGCTGCACCACCGCCTTGGCGGCCCAGTAGTAGCGCTGCATCAGGTATTCGCTGGCGCGGCGCATGTGGACGCCGCTGCCGGTGGCTTTCAGGCCCAGGGTTTCGGCGACGGCGGTCTGCACGTCGAACACCAGGCGGTCTTCGCGGCGGCCGGCCACCAGGTGCAGGCGCACGCGGATATCCTTGAAGGCGCGCTCCTTCTCCATCAGCTGGCGCGCTTCGGTCTGGGTGATCAGGCCGCGCACGGCCAGCGTGCGCCAGGAGTTGGCCAGGCCGGCGGCCTTGGCCATCCACAGGATCACGTGCAGGTCGCGCAGGCCGCCCGGGCTTTCCTTCACGTTCGGCTCAAGGCTGAACGGGGTGTCCTCGTACTTGGCGTGGCGCTGGCGCATCTCGATGGTCTTGGCCTCGAAGAAGGCGCGCGGGTCCATGGCCTTGTTGTAGGCGTCCTGCATCTGCGCGAACAGCACCATATTGCCGGTGATGATGCGGGCTTCCAGCAGGCTGGTTTGCACCGTGATGTCAGCCTTCGACTCGGCCAGGCATTCCTCGATGGTGCGGATGCTGTGGCCGACGTCCAGGCCCAGGTCCCACAGCAGCTGGACGAATTCTTCCAGGCGGCCGCGCGTGGCGTCGTCCGGCGCTTCGTGCAGCAGGATCAGGACATCGACATCGGAATAGGGGAAAAGCTCGCCGCGGCCGAAGCCGCCGACGGCCACCAGCGCCGCCTGCTGCGGCAGCCGTGTGGCGGCCCAGGCCTGCGTCAGGACGTCGTCGACGCTGCTGCGCAGGTTGCGCAACAGCTTCTCCGGCATGCCGTCCTCGTGGAAGTTGGCAATGATGCGCTGGCGGTCCGACTTCAGCCGGGCCTTCAGCTGTTCACGCAGGTCCTTCTTCATCGCGGCGTGGGGCATGCGGTCTCAGGCGGCTGCTTTTTCGGTGACGAAAGCTGGTGGCAGCGGGCTGCCGGCGGACAGGGTCAGCACCTCGTAGCCGGTTTCGGTCACGAGGATGGTGTGTTCCCATTGGGCGGACAGGCTGCGGTCCTTGGTCTTGATGGTCCAGCCGTCCGGCATTTCCTTGATCTCGCGGCGGCCGGCATTGATCATCGGCTCGATGGTGAAGATCATGCCCGCTTCCAGCACAGGGCCGGTGCCCGGCTTGCCGTAGTGGAGGATCTGCGGCTCTTCGTGGAACACCTTGCCGATGCCGTGGCCGCAGAATTCGCGCACCACGCTGTAGCCGGCCTTCTCGGCATGGGTCTGGATTGCGTGGCCGATATCGCCCAGGGTGTTGCCCGGCTTGACCTGCTCAATGCCCAGCCACATGCATTCAAAAGTCACTTCCGACAGGCGCTTGGCCAGGATCGACGGTTTGCCGATGAAGAACATGCGGCTGTTGTCGCCGTGGTAGCCGTCCTTGATGACGGTGATGTCCAGGTTGACCACGTCGCCATCCTTCAGCACCTTGTCGCCCGGGATACCGTGGCAGATCACGTCGTTGACGGAAGTGCAGATGGCTTTCGGGAACGGGGTATAGCCAGGCGGGCAGTAGTTCAGCGGGGCCGGGATGCTGCCCTGCACATTGGTCATGTACTCGTGGCACAGGCGGTCCAGCTCGCCGGTGGTGACGCCAGCCTTGACGAAGGGGGTGATGTAGTCGAGCACCTCGGAGCCGAGGCGGCCGGCAACGCGCATGCCTTCGATGTCTTCGGGGGTTTTGATATGGATATTCATGGATTCTTGCTGAGTTATTTGTGTCGCGCACAGGCGCGTTATCAGCAAGATTATAAACGACAGCCCCATCCTGCGCGCCTGTGCCGATTTCTACCGTTGTCGGGGTGGAATTGAGCAAATCCGTCGCGCACATGTAACAGTCAACATTTGATTGTCATAAAAGCAAAGTAGCATCGCGCAACTCTCAACCAAAACCATAAGGAAAACCGATGTCCACCAGCCGCCGAAAGTTCCTTGGTATGGCCACCGCTGGCGCCGCCAGCACCCTGTTCCCGGACCTGATCCGTCAAGCGCTGGCGGTGCCGGCTTACAACGCCACCGGAACCCTGGCCGATGTGCAGCACGTGGTGATCTTCATGCAGGAAAACCGGGCCTTCGACCATTACTTCGGCACGCTGGCCGGGGTGCGCGGCTTTAACGACCCGCGCGCCATCACGCTCCCGGGCGGAAAACCGGTCTGGTACCAGCCTGACAGCGCCGGCGGCTACGTCCTGCCGTTCCATTTCGACGCCAGGAATACCAGCGCGCTGTCGCTCGGCACCAACCATAGCTGGAAAGGCTCGCAAACCACCTGGCAGGGCTGGGATGCTTGGGTCAAGCAGAAAACGCCGCAGGCCATGGGCTATTTCGACCGCGGCGACCTGCCGTTCTATTACGCGCTGGCGGATGCTTTCACCATCTGCGACGACTTCCATTGCTCGATCTTCGGCGCCACGGACCCGAACCGCATGTACTCGCTGACCGGCACCAACCAGAACTGGCTGGGTTCGATGGGCAGCTTGTACAACATCGACAGCGCGGGCTACTACAACAACGACCCGAAGTACGACAACACCACGCCATCGGTGACGGCCGGCGCGCCCAACTGGCGCACCTATGCCGAGGTGCTGGAGGCGAATGCCATCAGCTGGAAGGTGTACCAGGAATGGGACAACTACGGCGACAACTACCTGGCCTATTTCCGCAACTTCCGCGTCAACGCCGATGGCTCGCGCCTGTCGGCCAGCAGCCCTCTCTACCAGAAGGGCCGCACCATCGCACCCGGTTCGACTGAGGCGAATGCGCGCGGCACCAAGGCCGATTGGCTGGTGGCGTCCTTTGCGGACGATGTGCGCAATAACCGCTTGCCGCAGGTGTCCTGGATCTGCGCCCCGAACGATTACACCGAGCACTCGCCGAATTCGCCGAACGCCGGCGAGAACCTGACCGCCCGTCTGCTGGCGGCGCTGGTAGCCAACCCGGATGTCTGGTCGAAAACCGTCTTCCTGCTCACCTATGATGAGAACGATGGATTCTTTGACCATGTGCCTTCGCACCTGGCGCCGCTGAATCCCGGCATGGGCCGCGCCACCATGGCCGATGTCGGCCAGTACGAGAACTACAACGGCATTCCGGTCGGCCTGGGCCCGCGTGTGCCGATGCTGGTGATTTCACCCTGGAGCAAAGGCGGGCGTGTTTGCTCGCAGCTGTTCGACCATACTTCCAAGCTGCGCTTCCTGGAGGAGTGGCTGACCGCGCAGGGCAAGCAGCGCAGCGCCGTAAGCTGCGAGAACATTTCCCCCTGGCGCCGTGCGGTGTGCGGCGACCTGACTTCGGCCTTCGATTTCAAGTCGCCCAATAGCACCTGGCCAGCCTCCGTGCCCAAGACGACCAGCTACCAGCTGGTGTCCGGCAAACCCTACCCGCAGCCGCCCGCCATCCAAAGCCTGCCGTCGCAGGAAACCGGCGCGCCGCGTTATTCATGCGCCTTGCCGTATGCGCTGTCGACCACTGCGCGCGTGGGCGCCAGCAAGCAGCTGGAGGTGTCCTTCTTCAACCAGGGCGCGGCGGGCGCCGCTTTCATCGTCTATTCGCGCGTGCGCAGCGACGGCCCGTGGTACTACACGGTGGAAGCGGGCAAGAAGATCGAACGGGAGAGCTGGAACTGGAGCGGCACGAGCTATCACCTGGCAGTAACTGGCCCCAACGGCTTCTTGCGCGAATATGCCGGCGCACTGGCGGCGGCCATGGCTAACGGCGGTGCGCGGCCGGAGGCGTGGCTGAATGTCGATGCGGCGGCCGGCGCCGTCGACCTGGTGCTGTCTAACGCCGAAGGTGCGCAGGCCGCCGTTTTCCGTGTCAACGACAACGCCTATGGCCGCGCCGCGAGCAGCCACACCGTGGCAGCCGGCCAGCAGGCTGTCGTGCGGGTGGCGGTGGGCGCCAGCTTTGGCTGGTACGACCTGTCCGTTACCTGGGACAGCGACAGCCAGTACCTGCGCCGCTTCGCCGGACGCGTTGAAAACGGCCTGGCCAGCCGTACCGACCCGGTGCTGGGGCGCAGCGGCGGTGCTGCCCGCGCCACCCTCAGCGTCGCGCCGGCCTCGCTGCCGCGCGGGGCTGCGCTAAACGTCAGCTACTCGGTGCCGGCGCCACAGGCCAGCAGCAAGAACTGGATCGGCATCTACCGTAGCGGTAGTACGCCCGGCTCCACCAATTCGGTGCAATGGCAATACGTCAGCGCTGCCAGCGGCACCGCCACCTTCGCCACCAGCGGCTACACGGCAGGCAGTTACGCCGCGTGGCTGCTCTTCAATGATGGCTATACAGCACTCGCCGGTCCGGTCGCCTTCAACGTGACCTGAACCGGCAGGTTCCACCTGCAGTAGATCTTCACAACAAACTATAAATACGGAGAGTAAACATGCGATTGAAAGTTGCAACTGCAGCAGTACTGTTATTGGCCAGCCTGTTCGCGCAGGCCGGCATCCCCTACAAAGATAGCGTTTATGAGTTCAAACAGCCAAATGGCGAAAAGCTGCGCGTGCACCTGGACGGTAACGACTACTATGCCGAGCAGCGCACGGATGACGGTTCGCTGGTGGTGTACGACGCCGCGAAGAAGGGCCTTTGCTACGCCGAAGTGAATGCGGCCGGCGATGATCTGGTGTCGACCGGCATCCTCGCCACCAATGGCGCGAAGCGCAGCTTCGCAACTGCGGACAAAAAGCAGAAAGGCCTGGGCCACGAGGCCCGCGCCCGCAAGGCCAAGGAGAAGTTCGAGCAGATGCAGGGCCGTTCGCTGGAATCCGCCCAGAAGGCCGCCAAGGCTGCCGCCAGCGCGCCGCAGCCCCTGGCTGCGATCACCGGGCAGGTGAAGGGCTTGACGGTGATTATCGACTTCCCCGACGTGCCGGGCACGATCACCCAGGCGCAGGTGAACTCCTTCCTGAACGATATGCCGTACACCGGCTTCGGCAACGCGCAGTCGGTGCGCGGCTACTTCCAGTCGGTCTCCGGCGGCAAGCTCGATTACACCAATACCACCACGGTGTATTACCGTGCCAAGTTCAACAAGTCCTATTATGCCGACAGCAGCCTGAGTTCCAGTGTGCGTTCCCAGGAGCTGATCCGCGAGGCGCTGACCTGGCTGGAGAACACCCAGGGCTTCAACTTCTCGACGCTCAGCGTGGATGCCAGTAACCGCATTCGAGGCCTGAATTTCTTCTATGCCGGTGGCGCCGACAGCGCATGGTCGAAAGGCTTGTGGCCGCATATGGGCTGGCTGAGCAACCAGTTCTGCGCGGACGGCGTCTGCACCGGCTACTACCAGATCACCAATATGGGCAGCAGCCTGGCCATCGGCACCTTCTCGCACGAGACCGGCCACCTGGTCATGGGCTGGCCGGACCTGTACGACTATGACGGCAGCTCGGAAGGTTCGGCGGCCAGCTATTGCATCATGGGCTACGGCAGCATCGGCGCCCAGAGCCAGTACCGCCCGGTACCGCCGAATGGCTTCTTCCGCTATCTGGCGGGGTGGGATACTGTGACCGAGCTGAATCCGGCGCTGAATGCCAGTGCGCCGAAGGGGCGCCTGAGCCATGCATCCGGTTCGCATAGCCTGTACCGCTGGACCAATCCCGCCAAGCAGGACGAGGCTTTCTACGTCGAGGCGATCTACAAGGCCGACCAGAACCTGTACCAGCTTGGCTCGGGCCTGGCGGTGTGGCATATCGACCCGGCGGGCAATAACTCGGACGAATGGCATCCGTATGTCCAGATGGAGCACGCCGATGGCCGCCGCGACCCTGAAAACCGTGTCAACCGGGGCGATGGCACGGACCTGTACGATGGCGCCATCTACAAGGCCTTCTACGACACGGTGCCGAACAACTACACCAGCCGTGGCACCAATTCGCGCTGGTGGAACGGCAGCGGCTCCAACTTCGGCCTGGCCAATATCAGCGCCGCCGCCCAGACCATTTCGTTTGATGTGGTGAAAGGCGACGGCACCCCGAATGGCGAGGTGTACACCGGCTACCTGTCCGGCGCCAATGCTTCCGCCATCCACCCGTCGCCATACTTCTACTACGCTGGCGGCACCATCAAGGCCAACCTGGCCGGCCCTTCGAATGCCGACTTTGAGCTGAAGCTGGAGAAGTGGAATGGCAGCGCGTGGGTACAGGTGGCTTCCTCGACCACCCCAACCTCCATCGAGGCTATTACCTATGCTGCGGCCGCGGCGTACTACCGGATTGCCGTCTACTCGTATAGCGGCGCCGGCAATTACACGCTGACCGTCACCAAGTAATCCGCCTAGCGCGGCAAGGTGCGCTGGCCGCCCTTATCCATCGCGGTCAGCAGTGCTTCGGTGCGCTGGCGCTGGGCAGTGAAGTCTTGCTGGGTCGCGGTGAGGTGGCGTGCTGAGTCAAACGCGGCGTGGTAGTTTTGGATCAGCGCGGCATTGAAGGCGCCTACGCCGAGTACCGTGCTCAGCGAAGCGCCAACGATGAACCGCTTTAAGCTGACAATCGATGCCTCAATTTTATCCAGCCGCAGTTCGACCCGGTCCATGCGCTCACGGTCGGCGGTCCGCGCCCGCTCGAACTCTTTTGCCCGCAGGCGTTCGATTTCCCTGGCAGCCTCTTCGCGCTCATCGGCACGAGCCGTGTACGCCTCCATAGTGGCTCGAAATTCAGCGAGTTTCGTATCGTTGCGGGCTTCTGTAACGTCCCGATTGCTGTCAACGTACTGTTTGATGGTGGGGTCCATAGTTCGATCTTCGGCGGCGGGGAGGGGGATGTCAACCAAGCTCAGGTGGACATCCCGCCGCCGCCTCAGATCGGCGGCTTGCTTGCTGAGAGGTGGTGGGCGACGAGGGCGTTGGCGTGGCCATGGCCCATGGCGTGTTCGTTCTTCAGAACCGCGACCATATCCATGTGTTTCATGCCTTTCATGCTTTGCAACAGCGTCAGCCAATGCGAAACCGGTTTGCCGTACTTGGCTTCGATCGAGGGGAAGTAGGAGGATGGGGAACCCATGATGCGCCTCCTTATTGCTCAACCAGCAAAGCCAGCAGGGCCAGCGACTGCTGCCAGCCGACGTAGCACTGCTCGGCCGGGATCACGGCCGGCACGCCTTCCTGCACAATATCGACCTCGGTGCCGCAGGAAACGGCGCGCAAGGTGATGGTGGAGGTCATCTGGCCCGGCAGGTTGGGGTCGTCGAACACGGCGGTGTAGCGGATCTTTTCGCCCGGATGCAGTTCCAGGTATTCGCCGCCGAAGGAGTGCGTAAAGCCGGTGCCGAGGTCGGTGAAGGACATGCGGTATTTGCCGCCCACACGGGCATCCATTTCATGCACCTCGCCCAGGTAGCCATTCGGCGGCAGCCATTTGTTGAACGCGGCGGCGGTGGTCCATGCCTTGTAGATGCGGTCCGGGGAAGCGCGCAGGACACGGTGCAGTTTGATGGTGTTGGTAGCCATTTCGAGTCTCCTAAGTGGGTGGTTGGTATAGGCACGACGAGCCAGGAAACCCGAAATCGACAAAATTTTAGTAATTATTTTTGGGCGCGTGCATTTTCTTCCAGGAAGGCCCGCATTTCACGCATGGCTTGCTGCATCTCGGCGTGGGTGGTGCCGAAGTTTCGGCCGACATCAAATAGCGACATGATGCCCACGAACGATGCCGCATTGAGTGCTGCAATGGCAATCGTTCCGGCAAACGCTGAGGTGTAGATGGCTCGCCGTACGCTCTTTACCGTCATTTCATGATCCGCCATCCGGCGTTCGACCTCGTTGGCGCGAATCTGCTCCCGCTCACGAGTGGCGGCAGCTGTACTTTCCTCCCGATCTCGGGCGGCGGCCGCGCGTTCGTCGGCGCGGGCCGTATATGCCTCCATGACTGCGCGGAACTCGGCCAGCTTGGCATCCGAGCGTGCATCGTAAAGCGCCATGTTGGCGTCAACGTACTGTTCGATGGCAGGATCCATAAAATCATCTTCGGCGGGTGGGGGAGGGATGTCAACCAAGCCCACCAAGGATCCTATTTGAGCAAAGCTGCCAGGCTGGGCGGGTCGTAGGAGCCGAGCTCGATGCGGCTATGCACCGAAGGGTGGATCAGCAGGCCGGCGGTGGGCGCGAATTTGCGGGTCTTGGTGCGGTGGCCGCCGAAATTCCAGGGTGGCGACTCCCAGGGCTGGTGGGCGGCGGCGGAATGGTCGGGATTGAGGCAGAAGGGCGGGGTGGCGTGGAAATGCAGCCCCAGCCTGTCCTTAAGCTCAGCAACCATCCATTCCAGTGCGCCGTCAGACAGGCCGCATTCGGGATAGCCGCCACCGACATCCGAGTGGGCGCCCGGGAACAGCATCTGCGTCGCGTTGTCCGCCTTGTCCCACAATGTCGGGATGAAGTCGATGCGCTGCTCGTCGATGGCAATCGCATGCAAGCCATGCACCACCTTGCTGGAGAGCTTATTGTTGACGAAGGCAAAGGCGTCCGACTTGGGGCCCAGGAAACAGGGCACCCCCATCGCCCCCACGGTATCCCACACCGCCACGGCAGCAATCTCCGGCACGGCGACAAAGTCGTCGTCATCGAGCGAGCGCTTCGACAGGAAAGCGGGCAGGTCGGAAATAATCTCGCTGAAGTTGGCCAGCATCCCGCGTGCGTTGCGGGGCATGACGTCGTCCCGATAGCGGAACCAGGCCTGGGCGCCCTTGCGGTAGGCCTGTTCGCGGTCGGTGGTCAGCTCCTTGCGCAACAAGCCCTGGTGGGCGATCATGCCGGCCAGGGCGCGGGCGGTATAGGCCCCGCGGCTGAAGCCGGAGACAACGATCTTGTCGCCCTGCTCATAGTTGCGCGAAATAAAGGTATATCCGCGTACGATGCGGGAAATCAGCCCCGCCCCGGTAGCGCCCCCGATAATCTGCCGGATTTTGTTGCGTGAATCACCCACGCCGTGGATATATTTGGCCACCTGCAGCAGTTCGCCGCTGGCGGCGCGATGGCTGGATTCCTGTTCCCGGGCCAGGCAGGTAGTGTGGGGATCGAGCGTGCCCGCCAGGTTGGCGAACAGTTTATAGACGTTGGTCGGGTCAAAGTCCCCGTCATCGTCCTCATCCTGGGTTGGAGCATTCCAGGTGCCGTCAGCGCAAAAGACTATGAACTTTCCCATGACGCCTCCTTGCGTAGGAATCGTCCTATTCTGCGCCGCGAAAATTCACACATTCTCGCCAAAAGTCACAATGTTGCCAATGCATGGACACGCTTGCCCCGACAGACTTTCCTGCGGTACAATCTATGGTTGCCTGACCTAGCGTCTTGCAATAGTTGTAAATTTTCTTATTTTATAAACCCGAATCCCCCCAACAAGGGTGCCCGCAAGGGTCACTGGGCGGATTCCAGACCAAACCCTGGAGTAAATAATGTCTGTAACGATGCGTGAAATGCTGGAAGCCGGCGTCCACTTCGGTCACCAAACCCGTTTCTGGAACCCAAAGATGGCTCCGTTCATCTTCGGCCACCGCAACAAGATTCACATCATCAACCTGGAAAAAACCCTGGCTATGTACCAGGACGCGATGAAGACCATCCGTCAAATCGCTGCTAACCGTGGCACCATCCTGATGGTAGGCACCAAGCGCCAGGCTCGCGACATCATCGCTGCTGAAGCTCAGCGCGCTGGTGTTCCGTTTGTTGACCAGCGTTGGCTGGGCGGCATGCTGACCAACTTCAAGACCATCAAGACCTCGATCAAGCGCCTGAAAGACATGGAAGCTTCGATCGAAGACGGTTCCGTGGAAAAGCTGACCAAGAAAGATGCACTGCTGTTCCGTCGTGAACTGGAAAAGCTGCAGAAATCGATCGGCGGCATCAAGGATATGGGCGGTGTTCCTGACGCAATCTTCGTGGTTGACGTTGGCTACCACAAAGGCGCGATCACCGAAGCCGCTAAGCTGGGCATCCCAGTGATCGGCGTGGTCGATACCAACCACTCCCCAGCGGGCGTGACCCACGTTATCCCTGGTAACGACGACTCCTCCAAAGCGATCACCCTGTACGCCCGCGGCGTAGCAGACGCGATCCTGGAAGGTCGTGCGAACGCCACCACTGAAGTCCTGGAATCCATCAAGACTGCAGCTGGCGACGAGTTCGTAGAAGTTAACGAGCAGGCTTAATTGCCTGGCTGCCGCAAGGCAGCTTCAGCATGAGAAAGGGGTGGCCCACCAGCTCCCCCTTTTTTTTAAACAGAATCCCCCGGACGAGCAGGCTGCCTTTGGCGCCGCCCCGGACTGAATCCCAAACCGAATACAGGAGAATCACATGGCAGCAATTACTGCAGCAATGGTAGGTGAACTGCGCGCTAAGACCGACGCGCCAATGATGGAATGCAAGAAAGCGCTGACCGAAGCCGGCGGCGACATGGACAAAGCAGAAGAACTGCTGCGCGTTAAGCTGGGCGGCAAGGCTGCCAAGGCTTCCGCACGTATCACCGCTGAAGGCGTGGTCGCTTCCCACATCGCTGGCAACATCGGCGCCCTGGTTGAAGTGAACTCCGAGACCGACTTCGTTGCCAAGAACGACGACTTCCTGGCCCTGGCTGCCCTGGCTGCCAAGCTGGCTGCTGAAAACAACCCAGCTGACGTTGCTGCCCTGCTGGCCCTGCCAGCTGGCAACGGCCAGACCCTGGAAGAAGTGCGCGCTGCCCTGGTTGGCAAGATCGGCGAAAACATGTCGATCCGTCGCTTCCAGCGTTTCGAAACCACCGGCAAGCTGGCTTCGTACCTGCACGGCACCAAGATCGGCGTTATCGTCGAGTTCGACGGCGCTGACGACCAGGTTGGTAAAGACGTGGCAATGCACATCGCTGCAATGAAGCCAGTAGCCCTGTCCTCGGAAGGCGTTCCTGCTGAACTGATCGCCAAGGAGCGTTCGGTTGCCCAGGCCAAGTCCGACGAAGACGCAGCTGCCGCTGTTGCCGCTGGCAAGCCAGCCCAGCCAGCCGACATCGTTGCCAAGCGTATCGACGGCGCCGTTGCCAAGTACCTGAAAGAAGTGTCGCTGATGAACCAGGTGTTCGTGAAGAACGACAAGCAGACCATCGAGCAGATGCTGAAAGCCGCTAACACCACCGTTAAGGGCTTCACCATGTACGTGGTTGGCGAAGGCATTGAAAAGAAAGTTGACGATTTCGCGGCGGAAGTCGCAGCCCAAATGGCTGCCTCCAAAGGCGCATAATCAAGAAAACGGGCCGCAAGGCCCGTTTTTTTAAGCCCGCCCCCTGGGCTTAAGTAGAAATTAAAAGGCGGTTTATGGTATTTCCGTTATCATTGCCGCCGAAGCCTCACCGAACACATAAAACTTAAAGGAGCCCCAGCTCATGACAAAACCAGCCTTCAAGCGCGTCCTCCTGAAATTGTCCGGCGAAGCCCTAATGGGCGACGATCCTTACGGCATCAACCGCGGCACCATCGAGCGTATGGTGGCGGACGTGGCGGAAGTCGCAAAGCTGGGTGTTGAACTGGCGGTCGTCATTGGCGGCGGCAACATCTTCCGTGGCGTGGCGCCTGGCGCCCAGGGCATGGACCGTGCCACTGCGGACTACATGGGCATGCTGGCCACCGTGATGAACGCGCTGGCCCTGGCCGACGCCATGAAGCACGTGGGCGTGACCGCCCGCGTGATGTCGGCCATCGGCATCGAGCAGGTGGTTGAGCCGTACGTGCGCCCGAAAGCGCTGCAGTACCTGGAAGAGGGCAAGGTTGTGATCTTCGCGGCCGGCACCGGCAATCCGTTCTTCACCACCGACACTGCAGCAGCACTGCGCGGTTCGGAAATGAGCGCGGAAATTGTGCTGAAGGCCACCAAGGTCGACGGCGTCTACACCGCCGACCCGAAAAAAGACCCGAACGCCACCCTGTACCACAAGATCAGCTTCGACGAAGCCATTTCCAAGCATCTGCAGGTGATGGATGCCACCGCCTTTGCGCTGTGCCGCGACCAGAAACTGCCAATTAAAGTGTTCTCCATTACCAAGCCTGGCGCGTTGATGAACGTGATTATGGGCGAGGAAGAGGGTACACTGGTACACGTTTAATAATATTCAAGTTAAAGCAACAGGAGTTATAAATGTCTACTGCTGACATTAAAAAGAACGCTCAGGACAAAATGAGCAAATCCCTGGAAACCCTGCGCGCCAACCTGGCTAAAGTGCGTACCGGCCGTGCCCACACCGGCATGCTGGACAGCGTGATGGTCGAGTACTACGGCAACCCGACTCCGATCAACCAGGTGGCCAACCTGACCCTGGTCGACGCGCGCACCATCGGCGTAACCCCGTTCGAAAAGAAAATGGGCGCCGCCATTGAGAAAGCTATCCGCGACTCCGACCTGGGCCTGAACCCGGCATCGCAGGGCGACACCATCCGCGTGCCGACCCCTCCGCTGAACGAAGAGCGCCGCAAGGAAATGGTCAAGCTGTGCAAGGGCGAAGGCGAAGATTCGAAAGTCGCCGTGCGCAACATCCGCCGTGACGCCAACGAAGCCATGAAGAAGCTGGTGAAAGACAAGGCCATCTCGGAAGACGAAGAGCGCCGTGGTGTTGATGAAGTGCAGAAGCTGACCGACAAGTTCATTGCCGACATCGACAAGATCGTTGCCGAAAAAGAGAAAGAAGTCCTGACCGTCTAAGGGCCCAGAACCGAGGCGAACCCGCGCATTGCGCGGGCCGCCCCGGTTTTTTAAGTTTACGTACCTATGAAATATTCGAGTTCGACGACCGGAGTTCCTGATGCGCCGCAGGTGCCACGCCACCTTGCCATCATCATGGACGGTAACGGACGCTGGGCAACCAAGCGTTTCCTGCCGCGCGTGGCAGGCCACGTCAAAGGCGTGGAAGCGGTGCGTACCGTGGTTGAAGCCTGCGCGACGCGCGGCATCGAGTACCTGACCGTATTTGCGTTCAGCTCCGAGAACTGGCGCCGGCCGGAAGAGGAAGTTTCGCTGCTGATGAAACTCTTCGTTACCGCCCTGGAGCGCGAGGTGTCGAAGATGCATGCGAATAATATCCGCCTGAAGGTGGTGGGCGACCTGTCGCGCTTCGACCAGAAGCTGCAGGACATGATCGCCAACGCCGAGCGCAAGACCGCCAACAATACCCGCATGACCGTCACCGTGTGCGCCAACTATGGCGGCCGCTGGGATATCATGCAGGCGATCGGCAAGATGGTGGCCGAACATCCGGGCACGACCGACTTCGCCGAAGAGGCGCTGGCGCCGTACCTGTCGATGGCCTATGCGCCGGAGCCGGACCTGTTCATCCGCACCGGCGGCGAGGAGCGCATCTCCAACTTCCTGCTATGGCAGCTGGCGTACACGGAGCTGTACTTCACCGATACCTACTGGCCTGACTTCAACGCCGAACGCCTGGACGAGGCTATATCCTCCTACCAGAACCGTGAACGCCGCTTTGGCCGCACCGGCGACCAGGTGGCCCAGAAGAGCTAAATAAAGCATGCTGAAAACCCGCGTGATTACCGCCGTCCTGCTGCTGGCGGTACTGCTGCCCGTCCTGTTCTCCGGCTACCAGCCGGCGGTGGACGTGGTGGTGACTGTGTTCTTTGCCGCCGCCGTGTGGGAAGCCTTCCGCCTGTTCAAGAACCGCGCCGCGATCATCGTGGCCGGCGCCTGGACCGTGGCCTTTGCCTATACCTTCATCTTCAGCGCTGGGCTGGAACAGGCCAAGTTCTGGCTGGCGATCGGCGCCGCAATCTGGCTGATCCGCTTCACGCCGGCCCTGAAACTGGGATTGCCGCCGGTGGACGGCAGCGGCAGTACCATGCTGAGCATGGTCTACGCCGCGACCCTGGTGTCCTGCTTCGTCGCCATCCTGCTGCTGTTCGCGCGTGGCCCGGTCTACCTGCTGTCGGTGATGGCGGTGGTGTGGGCGGCCGACATCTTCGCCTATTTCTCGGGCAAGGCTTTCGGCAAGCATAAGCTGGCGCCGACCATCTCCCCGGGCAAGTCGTGGGAAGGCGCGGTGGGCGGCATGCTGTCCGTATTGCTGCTGGCCAGCGCCACCGTGCTGCTGGCGCCTTCCGTGCCGTTCCTGCAGGAGACCTTCGCGGTGCGCCTGGTGGACCGCATGGGCTGGGGCATCATGCTGGCCGTGCTGGTGCTGATCGTCGCCGCCTCCATCGTCGGCGACCTGTTTGAATCCATGCTCAAGCGCCGCGCCGGCATGAAGGACAGCAGCAACCTGCTGCCTGGCCACGGCGGTGTGCTTGACCGTATCGACGCGCTGGTGCCGGTGCTGCCCATCGCCGCGTTGATCACCCCAAGGCTGTTCTAAGGAATTCCATGCAACGCATTACCATCCTCGGCGCTACCGGTTCCATCGGCGTCTCCACGCTGGACGTCATTGCGCGCCACCCGGACCGTTACTCCGTCTATGCGCTGACCGCCCATAGCCGGGTCGAAGAACTGGCTGCGCAGTGCATCCAGTTCCGTCCGGCGCGCGCCGTGGTGGGCAGTGCCGCCGCCGCCGACCAGTTGGCCGCTTTGCTGCGCGCCGCCGGCTGCCGCACCGAAGTGGAGTGGGGCGAGGCTGCGCTGTGCGCCGTTTCCGCCGCCGCTGAAACCGACGCCGTGATGGCCGCCATCGTCGGCGCCGCAGGCCTGGCGCCAACCCTGGCCGCCGCCCGCGCCGGCAAGAAGGTGATGCTGGCCAATAAGGAAGCGCTGGTCATGTCCGGCCAGCTGTTCATGGACGCGGTAGCGGCCAGCGGCGCCGTGCTGCTGCCGATCGATTCCGAACACAACGCCATCTTCCAGTGCCTGCCGCAGAACTACGGCCGGGTACCGGCCGCCGCCGGCGTGACCAAGGTGCTGCTGACCGCCTCCGGCGGCCCGTTCCTGAAGCGCGACGTGGCCACGCTGGAGAATGTGACCCCGGACGAAGCCTGCAAGCATCCGAAATGGGTCATGGGCCGCAAGATTTCGGTCGATTCCGCGACCATGATGAACAAGGGCCTGGAAGTGATCGAGGCGCACTGGCTGTTCGGCGCCCCGGCCGAGCAGATCGAGGTGGTGATCCACCCGCAGTCGGTGATCCACTCCATGGTGTCCTACAACGACGGCTCGGTGCTGGCGGAACTGGGCAACCCGGACATGCGCACCCCGATCGCGCACGCCCTGGCTTACCCGGAGCGCATCGCCTCCGGCGTGGCGCAGCTGGACCTGACCCAGGTCGGCACCCTGCAGTTCGAGAAGCCGGACTTCAACCGCTTCCCATGCCTGGCGCTGGCCTATGAGGCGTTGCGCGCCGGCGGCACCGCGCCAGCCTTGCTGAACGCGGCCAACGAGGTGGCGGTGCAAGCCTTCCTCGATGAACGTATCGGCTTCCGCCGCATCGACCGCGTGATCGCCCAGGTCATGGACGAACTGCCGCACGGCGCGGCCAGCAGCATCGAGGCTGTGATGGCGCAGGACGCGCTGGCACGGACCGCAGCGGAACGCATTATCAGGGGCTGACTCCCATGGAAATCCTGCGCACCCTTCTCGCCACGATCGTCTGCCTCGGCTCCCTGATCGTCATCCACGAGCTGGGACACTACCTGGTGGCGCGCTGGTGCGGGGTCAAAGTGCTGCGCTTCTCGGTCGGCATGGGCCGCATCGTCTGGATGCGCAAGTTCGGCAAGGACCAGACCGAATGGGCCGTGTCCGCCATCCCGCTGGGCGGCTACGTCAAGATGCTGGATGGCCGCGAAACCGATCTTTCAGGCCTGCCTGAGGCGGACCTGAGCCGCGAATTCACCCGCCAGAACGTCTGGAAGCGCATCGCCATCGTGGCGGCCGGTCCGCTCGCCAACTTCCTCCTTGCTATCGCCTTGTACGCCGGCCTGTATATGAGCGGCGTCATGGAGCCTGCCGCCCGCCTGGGCGCCCCGGAGCGCGCCACGGCGGCTGCGGCGGCCGGCGTGCAGCGCGGCGACCTGGTGAAATCCGTCAACGGCGAGGCGGTGCAGGGCTGGAATGAACTGCGCTGGGCCGTGATCCAGGCCATCATCCATAAAGAAGACCTGCGCCTGGCGCTCGAGCGCCCCGGCTTTGGCGCCGTGCATGCCACCGTGCCGGCGGCCGCAGCGGCCGGCATCAAGCTGGAAGAGGACGTGCCGAACGCCCTCGGCCTGGACCTGATGCGACCACCGGCCGTGATCGGCCGCACGGAGGAGGGCGGCGCCGCCCGCCGCGGCGGCTTGCTGAAGGGCGATACCATCCTCGCGGTCGACGGACAGCCGATGCCGGATGCGCGCGCCTTCCTGCAGGAAGTGCAGCGCGCGCCGGGCCGCACCCTGGCCGTGACGGTGCGGCGCGGCGGCCAGCCGGTCGAACTCCGGATCACCCCGGAAGCGGTGGAAGACAAGGGCGCAAACAGCAAAGGCCTTGTAACAGTCGGTAAGATCAAAGCCGAACTGGTGGGCATGGTTGATACGATTGTGGTGCATTACGGCCCGCTGGAAGCGACCGCCAAGGCCACCCGCCAGGTCAAGGAAATCTGCAGCATGACGCTGCGCATCCTGGGCCGCATGATTGTCGGTGAAGTCTCGCTGAAAAACATAACCGGGCCGATTACCATCGCTGAATATGCGGGTGAAACCGCCAAAATGGGCGCCGAATCTTTTATCGCCTTCGTCGCCTTTATCAGCGTAAGCCTCGGCTTAATGAATTTGCTGCCAATTCCTGTTCTGGATGGGGGGCATTTGCTGTATTATTCGCTGGAAGTTTTGACCGGGCGTCCTGTTTCGGAGCGTATTGCCGATTTGGCGCAGCGTATTGGGCTTGGATTGCTGGTGTCTTTAATGGCGCTGGCGATTTTCAATGACCTGGCCCGGAAGCTTTAATATTTTTCGATTTGCCGATGAAATTACACACTGATCGTATCGCCCCTAATTTCCGCCGCAGCCTGGTTGGCGCCGCAGTCCTGGCAATCTGCTCCGGCAGCGCCCTGGCCGCCGAACCGTTTGTCGTCAAGGATATCCGCGTCGAAGGCATCCAGCGTACCGAAGCCGGTACCGTCTTTAGCTACCTGCCGGTGCGCGTGGGCGAAACCTTCAGTGAAGACAAGAGCGTGGCCACCATCAAGGCCCTGTATGCGACCGGCATCTTCAAGGATGTGAAGCTGGAGCGCGACGGCAATGTGCTGGTGGTGATCGTAGAAGAACGTCCGGCCATCGCCAAGGTGGAATTCAAGGGCACCCACGAATTCGAGAAGGACATGCTGGTCAAGGCGCTGAAGGATATCGGCGTCGGCGAAGCCAAGACCTTTGACAAGGCATCGGTCGACCGCGCCGAGCAGGAACTGAAGCGCCAATACCTGTCGCGCGGCCTGTACGGCGTGAAAATCACCACCACCGTGACCCCGATGGAGCGTAACCGCGTCAGCATCGACTTCGACGTCGATGAAGGCGACGTGGCGCGCATCAAGCAGATTAATATCGTCGGCAACAAGGCATTCAGCGACAAAGAGCTGAAAGAGCAGCTGGCATTGAATACCGGCGGCTGGTTCAGCTGGTACACCAAGGCCGACCAGTATTCCAAGACCAAGCTGAATGGCGATATCGAAACCCTGAAGTCCTTCTACCTGGACCAGGGTTATATCGAGATGAATGTGGATTCCACCCAGGTGTCGATCACCCCGGACAAGAAGGATATCTACATCACCATCAACATCACCGAAGGCGAAAAGTACACCGTCTCCGACATCAAGATGGAAGGCGAGATGTACGGCCGCGAGGACGAGCTGCGCCAGCTGGTGCTGCTGAAGAAGGGCAAGCTGTACTCCGGCAAGCTGCTGACCGCCTCCAACAAGCTGATCACCGACCGCCTGGGCAACTTCGGCTTCGCCTTCGCCAACGTGAACGCCAACCCTGAAATCGACCAGGAAAAGCGCGAAGTCGCCTTTACCTTCGTGATCGACCCGGGCAAGCGCGCCTACGTGCGCCACATCAATATCTCGGGCAACACCACCACCCGCGACGAGGTGATCCGCCGCGAGTTCCGCCAGTTCGAATCGAGCTGGTACGACGCCAACCGCATCAAGCAGTCGCGCGACCGCGTCGACCGCACCGGCTACTTCAAGGACGTTACCGTCGATACCCCGGAAGCCCAGGGCAGCTCCGACCAGGTTGACATCAACCTGACCGTCGTCGAGCGCCCGACCGGCAACTTCCAGATCGGCGGCGCGTTCTCGCAGGCCGAGAAGTTCACCTTCAACGCCGCGATCCAGCAGGCCAACTTCGCCGGCTCGGGCAACACCGTGGGCCTGGAGCTGAACACCTCGAAGTACAGCCGCACCATCGCTTTCTCGCACACCAACCCGTACCTGACCCCGGACGGCATTTCGCGCAGCTACGAGCTTTACCTGCGTACCTTCCGCCCGCCTGCAGTCAACACCGGCTTGTACAACATCAAGCAGACCGGCGGCCGTATCAGCTTCGGCGTGCCGTTCTCGGAGCTGGACACCGTGTTCTTCGGCATGGGCCTGGAGAAGTCGCGTATCGAGACCGACGAATCGTCGCCGACCTACTTCCTGCAGTACGTGCGCGACCTGGGCGGCCCGGCCAACGGCGTCGGTTCGGTCAACGCCTACTCGGTGCCGCTGACCGCAGCCTGGGCGCGCGACAGCCGCGACTCCGCCATGACCCCGACCGTGGGCTTCATGCAGCGTATCAACCTGGAACTGGACGCGATCGGCGAGACCAAGTACTGGCGTACCGTCTACGAGACCCAGTGGTACAAGCCGCTGACTAACAAGATCACCCTGGCGCTGAAAGGCGAGTTCGATTACGGCCGCGGCTTCGGCGGCAAGAGCTACCCGGTGTTCAAGAACTTCTACGCCGGCGGCATCGGTTCGGTGCGCGGCTACCAGAGCTCCTCGCTCGGCGTGGTCGACCCACGCTACGGCGACACCCTGGGCGGCGCTTCGCGCCTGATCGGTAACGCCGAACTGCAAATGGGCTTCCCAGGCCAGGGCCAGGACCGCTCGCTGCGCTGGTTCGCCTTCATGGACGGCGGCCAGGTGTATGCGGAGAAGCAGAAAATGCGCCTGTCCGAGCTGCGCTTCTCGGCCGGCCTGGGCCTGAGCTGGATTTCCCCGGTGGGCCCGCTGAAGTTGAGTTATGCTTTGCCACTGAACGAGAAAATCGGCGACCGCCTGGAACGCTTCCAGTTCCAGATGGGCACCGGCTTCTAATTCTTTGCGGCAACGTGCATTTTTACGGAGAATCAAGTTGAAGACTGCAACCGCTACCCTGGGCAAAATCGCCGCCATCCTGGCGCTGGGCTTGATGGCCTCGGCGCCGGTGCAGGCGCAGTCGTCCCGGATTGCCTGGCTGAGCGCCGAGCGCATCTACAACGAGTCCAAGCTGGCCAAGCTGGCCGACCAGAAGCTGCGCGAAGAATTCTCTAGCCGTGAAAAGGCACTGCAGGAACTGGCCATGCGTTCCAAGTCGGCCGCCGAGAAGTGGGAAAAGGAAGGCGCCGTCAAGCCGGAGCCGGAGCGCAGCCGTCTGCAGCGCGAAGCCTACGAGGCGGACCTGAACTTCCAGCGCCGCCAGCGCGAGTTCCGTGAAGACCTGAACCAGCGCACCAACGAGGAGCGTGCTGCGATCGCCGAAAAGGCGACGAAGATCATCAAGCAGCTGGCAACGACCGAAGGCTACGACATCGTCCTGCAGGACGCAGTATGGGCCAGCCCGCGCATCGACATCACCAACAAGGTGCTGGAAGCGCTGGACAAATAACAATCAGATTGGATTAAAAGATGGGCCTTCGACTAGGAGAACTGGTCGAACGCCTGGGCGGTCAACTGGTGGGGGACCCGGAACTGTATGTTTCGGGTATCGCGCCGTTGACCGATGCAGGCGCTTCGCATATCAGCTTCCTCAGTAACAGCAAATTCCGCGCACAGGCGGGGCAAAGCCAGGCGGCAGCCCTGATTGTCAGCGCCAATGACGATGCCACCGTGGCCGAAACCTACCAAGGCGCCCGCATCGTCGTCAAGAATCCCTATGTGTACTTTGCCCGCGCCGCGCAGATCTTTGAAGCGCAGACGGCCTACGTACGCCCGGCAGGCGTGCATCCGACCGCCTACGTCGATCCGGCGGCATCGGTGGACGCCACCGCCCACGTCGGTCCCAAGGTCGTGGTGGAGGCGGGCGCGGTGATCGGCGCGGGCGTGGTGCTGGACGCCGGCTGCTATGTCGGCCGCGATGCGCAGGTAGGCGAGGGCACCCATTTCTTCGCCAACGTGACCTTCCACGCCAAGTGCGTGATCGGCAAGCGCGGCATCATCCACTCGGGCGCCGTGATCGGCACCGACGGCTTCGGCTTCGCCAACGACGCCGGCATGTACGTGCGCATCCCCCAGGTGGGCCGAGTGGTGATCGGCGACGATGTCGACATCGGCGCCAACACCACCGTGGACCGCGGCGCGCTGGCCGACACCATTATTGAAGACGGCGTGAAGCTGGACAACCAGATCCAGATCGGCCACAACTGCGTGATCGGCGCGCATACCGCCATGGCCGGCTGCGTCGGCGTGGCCGGCAGCGCCAAGATCGGCAAGCACTGCACTTTCGGCGGCGCGGCCATGATCCTGGGCCACCTGACGATCGCCGATAATGTGCATATTTCCTCGGGCAGCCTGGTATCGCGCTCGATTTCGGAACCGGGCCAGTACACGGGTTTCTACCCGCTGGCCAAGAACAGCGACTGGGAGAAGTCGGCGGCGATTGTCCGCAACCTGCCGACGATGCGCGATAAAATGCGCGCGCTGGAAAAAACCATTAAAACTAAAACTGAAGACGAAGAATCATGACCACTACCGAAAACAAGACGATGGACATCTGCGAGATCAAGGCCTACCTGCCGCACCGCTACCCGCTGCTGCTGGTCGACCGCGTGATCGCTTATGAAGAAAACAAATCCATCACCGCCATCAAGAACGTGACCGTGAACGAAGAATTCTTCAACGGCCACTTCCCGCACAAGCCGGTCATGCCTGGCGTGCTGATGATCGAAGCGATGGCGCAGACCGCAGCCCTGCTGTCGTTCAAGTCCATGGGCATCAAGCCGGACGAGAGCTCGGTGGTGTACTTCGTCGGTATCGACAATGCGCGCTTCAAGCGCCCGGTAGGTCCTGGCGACCAGCTGAAAATGGACGTGGAAATCCTGCGCAACGCGCGCGGCATCTGGAAATACAAGGCGGTCGGCTCGGTCGACGGCCAGGTAGCGCTGGAAGCTGAACTGATGTGCACCATCCGCGCCGTGGAGTAAGACTATGGCAATCATCCACCCAACCGCAATCGTCGACCCGAAAGCCGAACTGGCTGCGGGCGTCGAGATCGGCGCATACACGCTCATTGGCCCGAACGTTGTGATTGGCGAGAACACCGTGGTGGGCCCGCATGTCGTGATCGAGGGCCATACCACGATCGGCAAGAACAACAAGTTCTTCCAGTTCTCGTCCATCGGCGCTGCGCCGCAGGACAAGAAATGGAAAGGCGAGCCAACCCGCCTGGAAATCGGCGACGACAACACCATCCGCGAATTCTGCACCTTCAACCTCGGTACGGTGCAGGACAAGGGCGTCACCAAGCTCGGTAACAACAACTGGATCTCGGCCTACGTCCACCTGGCGCATGACTGCGTGGTCGGCAACAACACCATTTTCTCGAACAACGCCCAGATGGCGGGCCACGTCGAGATTGGCGACTACGTGATCATGTCCGGCTTCGCCAACGTGCACCAGTTCTGCAAGATTGGCGCCCACGCCTTTGTCGGCATGAGCACCAGCCTGACCCAGGACGTGCCGCCTTATGTGCTGTTGAACGGCAATCCGGCCGCAGCGCACGGCGTCAATATCGAAGGCCTGAAACGCCGCGGCTTCACCCGCGAGCAGATCAACGCCATCCGCAACGCGTACAAGATCCTGTACCGTTCCGGCCTGACCCTGGAAGAAGCCAAGGCAGCCATGCTGGCCGCCGAAGGCGCACTGGCGGAAGACTGCGCCGCAGCCGCGCGCTCGATGCGCGAATTCCTCGATACGACTACCCGTGGCATCGTCCGCTGACGTATCGATTGCAGTTGTCGCCGGCGAACCGTCCGGCGACCTGCTGGCGGCCCGTCTGCTGGGCGGCCTGCGCCCGCACCTGCCCGAAGCGCGCTTCCACGGTATTGGCGGCCCGGCCATGCAGGCGCATGGTTTCGAGTCGCAGTGGCCGATCGAGAAAATGACGGTGCGCGGGCTGTTTGAAATCATCCCCCGCTACCGCGAACTCAAAGGCATCCAGAACACCCTGCGCGACCAGTTGCTGGCCCAGCGGCCGGACTGCTTTATCGGCGCCGACTACCCCGGCTTCAACCTGGGCCTGGAAGCCCAGCTGCGCGAGGCAGGCATCCCGACCGTGCACTATATCGGCCCGCAGATCTGGGCCTGGCGCGGTGGGCGTATCAAGAAAATTATCAAGTCCGTTTCGCACATGCTGGTGATCTTCCCGTTTGAGGAAGAGATCTACAAGCATGCCGGCGTGCCGGTGACCTATGTCGGCCACCCGCTGGCAGAAGTAATCCCGCTGCAGCCCGACGAAGCCGCCGCGCGCCGCCAGCTTGGCCTGGCGGAAGACGCCAACGTGGTCTGCGTCATGCCCGGCAGCCGCATGGCGGAGTTGAAGTACAACACCGCCGCCTTCATCGGCGCCTGCAAACTGCTGCTGCAGCGCGACCGCTCGCTGAAGTTCGTGGTGCCGATGGCCGGCGAAAAGCAGCGCCAGTATTTCCTGCAGCTGATCGCCGAAGCCGGCCTGCAGGACGTCGAGCTGATGCTGCTGGACGGCCAGTCGCACACCGCCATTTGCGCCGCCGACGCGGTGCTGGTCGCCTCCGGCACCGCCTCGCTGGAAGTGGCGCTGTTCAAGAAGCCCATGGTCATCGCCTACAAGATGATGGCCGCGAGTTGGCATATCATGCGGCATATGGGCTACCAGCCCTGGATTGGCCTGCCGAACATCCTGGCGCGCGAATTCCTGGTGCCCGAGCTGCTGCAGAACGCCGCCAGCGCCGAAGCCCTGGCCGACGCCATGTGGAAACAACTGAGTGACGCCCCGCACCGCCTGCAACTGGCGCAGCGCTTCACCGACATGCATCACAGCCTGCTGCGAAACAGCGCCCAGGAAGGCGCCGCAGCAGTCCTGAAAGTCATCAACAGATGAGCCCGTGTCCCACCATGGGGTCACACCCCAACCGGGACACGAACGCTGCCGTGAATGTGGCTCAGCTCGTGTCTCGTTTGGGGTGTGACCCCAAGGTGGGACACGAGCTGAGCAGTAGAAAGAATTGAGCCATGGGCCAACAATCGGGTCTTTTTGATGACCTTCCTTACTCGCTGGACGAGATTATTTGTGGCGTGGATGAGGCCGGCCGCGGGCCGTTGGCCGGGCCGGTCTTTGCCGCGGCGGTGATCCTTGACCGCGACCGCCCGATCCCGGGCTTGCGCGACTCGAAAAAACTCAATGAAGCAAAGCGCGATGAGCTGGCGCCGCTGATCCAGCAGCATTCCATCGCTTGGGCGGTGGCGAAAGCATCTGAGGAGGAGATCGACCGCCTGAACATCCTGCAGGCCAGCCTGCTGGCGATGAAGCGTGCGGTGTATGCGCTGTCCACCGTGCCGACCCTCGCCCTCATCGACGGCAACAAGTGCCCGGTGATGCGGATCCAGAGCATCGCCATCGTGGAAGGGGACGACAAGATCGAGGCCATCTCCGCCGCCTCGATCCTGGCCAAGACCGCGCGCGACGCGGCCCTGGTCAAGCTGCACAAGAAATATCCGCAGTACGGCTTCGACCAGCACAAGGGCTACGGCACGGCGCTGCACCTGGAGCGCCTGCGCGAGCATGGGCCGTCGGCGGTGCATCGCCGCAGTTTTGCGCCGGTGCGGGCGCTGCTGGAGGGCGAACTGTGAAGCACATTACTTCGCGCGACAACGCGCAATACAAGGAAATCGCCAAGCTGGCCACCAACTCGCAGGCGCGCCGCAAAGCCGGCCGCAGCCTGCTGGATGGCGTGCACCTGTGCGAGACCTGGCTCGAATTGCGCGGCCATCCCGAGCAAGTCATCGTGGCCGAAGGCGCCCTGCAGCATGCCGAAGTCGGTCCGCTGGTGCAGCGCCTGGACGCCGAGCGCGCCCATATCCTGTGCCTGCCGGACCAGCTATACCACGCCATCAGCCAGGTCGAGCACGGCGTCGGCTTGATGTTCCTGATCGCGACGCCGGAAAAACCGGTGCCGGCCGCGCTGACGGTCAACGCCGTCCTGCTGGATAATGTGCAGGATCCCGGCAACGTCGGCTCCATCCTGCGCAGCGCCGCCGCCGCCGGCGTGAAGGAAGTCTATTGCGCCCCCGGCACCGCCTTCTGCTGGTCGCCGAAAGTGCTGCGCGCCGCGATGGGCGCCCACTTTGTGCTGGATATCTACGAAAACGTCGACCTGGCGCTGCTGGTGCAGGGCGCCGCCATCGCCACCCTGGCCACCAGCGGTTACGCCGCCGAACAGCTGTATAAGCTGGACCTGAAACGCCCGGTGGCCTGGATTTTCGGCCACGAAGGGCAGGGCGTCTCCGACGCGCTGCTGAGCGGCGCCTCGCATCGCGTCCTCGTGCCACACTTGGGCAAAGTGGAATCGCTGAACGTCGCCGCCTGCGCGGCAGTATGCTTTTTCGAGCAAGTAAGGCAAAATCTGGGGTAAGAATATATTCAGATTGGAATAGGTGTTATGGAAATTGCAAGTATGCACTTCCTGGTAGCCGAGGGCGAACCCGTCCAGCGCGAGCTTCTGGTTGGCATGCTGCGTCACCTGGGCGCTGAACACATCACGACCGCGTCGGATGGGCTGAGCGCTTTACGCCTGCTGGAGATCGGCCTCAAGCCGCCGGTCAATATCGTCCTGATGGATCTGTCGCTGCCCGGCATGGACGGCCTGGAAGTGATCCGCCGCCTGGCTGAAATCGACTGCCGCGCCGGGATTATCGTGCTCGGTGCGCACAGCGCCGACGTGCTGTTCTCGGTCGAAACCATGGCCGAGGCGTACGGGGTCGATGTGCTGGGCAGTTCGGTCAAGCCTATCAGCTCGCAGCGTTTGCAGGAACTGATCGCCAACTACGTTGAGCCGTCCAGCGAACCGGAGCCCGAGCCGCAGCACCCTGAATTCACTTTCGCCGAAGTCGGGCGCGGCCTGCAGGCGCGCGAATTCGATCCTTTCTTCCAGCCTAAGATCGAGTTGGAAACCGGCGCCGTCAAAGGCCTGGAGATGTTTGCCCGCTGGCGCCACCCGCAGCATGGGGTGCTGGGTCCTGCGGCCTTCGTGCCGGTGCTGGAAAGCGTGCGACGCATCGACTTCCTCGACTGGAGCATGATCGAGAAGTCGGTGGCCGCCTGCCGCCACCTGCACGACAAAGGCATCCCGATTTCGTTCTCGATCAACGTTGACCCGAGCACGCTGTCGCACCCCCAGTTCATCGCCCAGATCACGGCCTGCCTGGAACGCCACCGCATCCTGCCGGACTACATCACGTTCGAGATCACCGAATCGGCGGTGCTGACCACCAACCCGCACTTCCTGGAACGCCTGCTGCGCCTGCGCATGATGGGTTTCGGCCTGGCGATCGACGATTACGGCACCGGGCGCTCCAACCTGCAGCTGCTGGCCGCCATCCCATTCTCCGAGCTGAAGATCGACCGCAGCTTCGTGGACGGCGCCTCGCGTAAGCGCGCTATCAGCACAGTGCTGAAGTCGTATCTGGGCCTGGCCCGCAGCCTGTCACGCCAGGCCTGCGCGGTGGGCGTGGAGACGAAACAGGATTGGGACTTCCTGCAAGAATTGGGCTGCACCTACGCCCAGGGCTACTACATCGCCAGCCCGATGCCGGTGGAAGACGTCCCCGACTGGCTGAACGACTGGAAGCACTTCTTCTGATGCCGCGCATCACGCGTCGGCGCGTGCTGGCCGCACTCGGCCTTGCCATGCTCGCACTGGGCGGCGCCCTGGCCGCCACGCCGGTCGGCAAAATGAGCTACTACGGCGTACGCGCCTGGCTGGCCAGCAAAGCGCATTTCAAGCAATGCACACCCGACCCAAGTATCTGGTGCGAACCTGGTGCGGAAGGCCTGGCCGTAACCGTGGCCGCCATGCTGCCGGCCGCCCAGGCACGCAACGTGGATGCGTTTGGGACGCGGTTCGCGGCCCCGGTGCGCGTCAATGTCTACGCCAGCGATGAAAGCTTTTCCCGCTACAGTGCCGGGCCGCCAATGGCCGCCGGGCTGGTTTCGCTCAGCGAGGTGCACATCGCCGCCAAATTGGCGCATTGGCCGCAGCAGCGCGCCGGCGCAATCCTGACCCACGAATTGGCCCACCTGCACCTGGTGCAGCGCATGGGCGTCATGGGCATCCCCAAGATGCCGAACTGGTTCTGGGAAGGCTTGCCTACCTATATTTCGGACGGCGGTGGGGCCGGCGATGTGACGCGCGCAGAGGCCTTGTGGGCTTTCACGCATGGCCGCCACCTGGTTCCGGAAGACAGTGGTTCGATAGTGGCGCCGAAGCAGGCCGCCAGCTACCAGCTGACGCACGGCATGTACTACCGCCAGGCTTCTGTTCTGATTGAATGGATGGACCGCAGGGATCCAGCCGCGTTCCGGGGCTTGCTGGCCGCCGTGGCCCGGGGCGAAGCGTTCGCGCCGGCCCTGGCGCAGGCTTAAGGGCGCCCGATGGACGCCCTGTGGGCCGAATTCCTGGCCGACGCCCGCTCAATACACTGAGCGGTTTGGCTTGATCTCTTGCAGGATAGTGGTCGAGATTTCTTCGATCGACTTGGTGGTCGATGACAGCCAGCGGATGCCTTCGCGGCGCATCATCGCCTCCGCCTCGTTGACCTCATAACGGCAGTTTTCCAGCGACGCGTACTTGGAACCCGCGCGGCGCTCGTTGCGGATTTCCGACAGGCGCTGCGGCTCGATGCTCAGGCCAAAGATCTTCGACTTGTAGGCATACAGCGCCGATGGCAGCTTGCCGCGCTCGAAATCGTCCGGGATCAGCGGGTAATTGGCAGCCTTCACGCCGTACTGCATGGCCAGGTACAGCGAAGTCGGGGTCTTGCCCGAGCGCGACACGCCCACCAGGATCACATCCGCCGACGACAGGTTCTTGTTGGATTGGCCATCGTCGTGCGCCAGCGAGAAGTTGATCGCCTCGATACGGTTCTTGTACTCCTCGCTATCCACCACATTGTGCGAACGGCCGATGGTATGGGTCGATTTGACGCCCAATTCCTGCTCCAGCGGGGACACGAAGGTCTGGATCAGGTCCATATGCATGGCATTGGCGCGCTGGATCACCTCGGACAGCTCGGTTTTCACCAGGGTCGAAAACACAATCGGCTTGGTGCCGTCTTCGCTCGCTGCCTCGTTAATTTTGCGCACCGCATCATAGGCCTTGTCGCAGGTGTCAATGAAGGGCAGGCGGATCTGGCGGAACTTCAGGTCGAATTGGGTCAGGACCGAGTGGCCGAAGGTTTCTGCGGTGATCCCGGTGCCATCTGAGACGAAAAAGACGGTACGGAAGGAAGACTGCAGGTCTGGGCGTTGTTCTTGTGGCATCAAAAAAGCTTTTCCAATGGATGAATCGTCAATTTCCGTCGCAGGCTGTAAAATGCTTGCCAACGGTAAGATTGTGCTGCACGGCGCCAAGAATGACAAGAACGATGCCGAGCGCACCTGCGTAAAGATTTTTATCATCAAAAAGGTGTCTTTATGACTAACGCAGCATTGAAGGAGCAGGCCGAAGGGGCGGTGTACGTCGCCTCGTTCGAAAACTTGCGTATGACGGATGTTGAATCCGTCGGCGGCAAGAACGCGTCGCTGGGCGAGATGATCTCCCAGCTGGCTGGTGCGGGTGTGCGGGTGCCGGGCGGCTTCGCCACCACCGCGCAAGCCTTCCGCGACTTCCTGTCGCACAGCATCGACGGTGGCCCATCGCTGGCCCAGCGTATCGCTGACCGCCTTGAACACCTGGACGTCGACGACGTCCGCGCCCTGGCCGCATCGGGCGCAGAAATCCGCCAGTGGATCATCGACACCCCATTCCAGCCACGCCTGGAAGCCGAGATCCGCGCCTTCTACGACCGTCTGGTCGCCGATTCCGCCACCGAAGTATCGTTCGCAGTGCGCTCCTCCGCCACCGCGGAAGACCTGCCTGACGCATCTTTCGCAGGCCAGCAGGAGTCCTTCCTGAACGTGGTCGGCATCGACAACGTGCTGGAAGCGATGAAGCACGTATTCGCATCCCTTTATAACGACCGCGCGATTTCCTACCGCGTGCACAAGGGCTTCACCCACGCCGAAGTAGCGCTGTCGGCCGGCGTGCAGCGCATGGTGCGCTCCGACACCGGCGCCTCGGGCGTGATGTTCACCATCGATACCGAATCGGGCTTCAAGGACGTGGTGTTCATCACTTCCTCCTACGGCCTGGGTGAAACCGTGGTGCAGGGCGCCGTCAATCCGGACGAATTCTACGTGCACAAGCCGATGCTGGAGCAGGGCAAGTCCGCCGTGATCCGCCGCAATATCGGCTCCAAGCTGATCAAGATGGAATTCACCAACGAAGCCAAGGCCGGCCGTTCCGTGAAGACCGTCGACGTGCCGATCGAAATGCGCAACCGCTACTCGCTGAACGACGCCGAAATCGTCGAACTGGCCAAGTACGCAATGATCATCGAGAAGCACTACGGCCGCCCGATGGACATCGAGTGGGGCAAGGATGGCCGCGACGGCAAGCTGTATATCCTGCAGGCGCGTCCTGAAACCGTGAAGTCGCAGCAGAAGTCGCATGAGGCGCAGCAGCGCTTCAAGCTGAAATCGACCGGCACCGTGCTGACATCCGGCCGCGCCATCGGCCAGAAGATCGGCGCCGGCCCGGTGCGCGTGATCCGCGACCCGAGCGAAATGGAACGCGTGCAGCCGGGCGACGTGCTGGTGGCCGACATGACCGACCCTAACTGGGAGCCGGTGATGAAGCGTGCTTCAGCCATCGTCACCAACCGCGGCGGCCGTACCTGCCACGCAGCGATTATCGCGCGTGAACTGGGCGTGCCGGCGGTGGTGGGCTGCGGCGACGCGACCGATGTGCTGAAAGACGGTAACTTCGTGACCGTATCCTGCGCCGAAGGCGATGAAGGCAAGATCTACGACGGCCTGCTGGAAACCGAAGTATCCGAAGTCCAGCGCGGCGAACTGCCACCGCTGAAGACCAAGATCATGCTGAACGTGGGTAACCCGCAGCTGGCCTTCGACTTCCAGGCGGTGCCGAACAACGGTGTGGGCCTGGCCCGCCTGGAGTTCATCATCAATAACAATATTGGTGTGCACCCGAAAGCGATCCTGGAATACCCGAACATCGATGCCGACCTGAAGAAAGCGGTCGAATCGGTGGCACGCGGCCACGCTTCGCCGAAGCAGTTCTACATCGACAAGCTGGCGGAAGGCATCGCCACCATCGCTGCGGCCTTCTGGCCGAAGAAAGTGATCGTGCGCCTGTCCGACTTCAAGTCCAACGAGTACAAGAAGCTGATCGGCGGTTCGCGCTACGAGCCGGACGAAGAGAACCCGATGCTGGGCTTCCGTGGCGCCGCGCGCTACCTGTCCGAAGATTTCGCCGCCGCGTTCGAAATGGAATGCGTTGCGATGAAGCGCGTGCGTGAAGAGATGGGCCTGACCAACGTCGAAATCATGGTGCCGTTCGTGCGTACCCTGGGCCAGGCGGAAAAGGTGGTCGGCCTGCTGGCCAAGAACGGCCTGAAACGCGGCGAGAACGGCCTGCGCGTGATCATGATGTGCGAAGTGCCTTCCAACGCCGTGCTGGCGGAGCAGTTCCTGCAGCACTTCGACGGCTTCTCGATCGGCTCCAACGACCTGACCCAGCTGACCCTGGGCCTGGACCGCGACTCCGGCATGGAACTGCTGGCGGCTGATTTCGACGAGCGCGATCCGGCGGTGCAGGCGCTGCTGGGCATGGCCATCTCGGCTTGCCTGAAGCTGAACAAGTACATCGGCATCTGCGGCCAGGGTCCTTCCGACCATCCGGAACTGGCCGTGTGGCTGATGGAGCAGGGTATCGAGACCATGTCGCTGAATCCGGATTCGGTCATCGACACTTGGCAGAAGCTGGCAGAAATGCAACAATAAAGCAACGATAAGCCTCGTCGCTTAAACCCCCGTGGCCTATCGGCTGCGGGGGTTTTTTACTTTAGGAGCTTGTAATGGCGGATTGGATGATGTGGGCGATCGGCGCGGGAGTGCTGGTTGGCCTGGAGCTGTTCAGCGGGACCTTTTACCTGCTGATGATTGCCATCGGCTTTGGCGCCGGTGCACTGACAGCGGTGGCGCGGGTCGATACGCCGGGACAGCTGCTGGTGGCCGCGGTCGTTGCGGCCGTGGCGACGCTGCTGCTGCGCCGCAGCCGTTTCGGCAAGACTGCCGCGCAACCGCCAGCCGAAGCCAACCCCGACGTCAACCTTGATATCGGCCAGAGCGTGAATGTGCCGGCCTGGCAGGATGGCGCGGCGCGCGTGATGTACCGCGGCGCCATGTGGGATGTCGAACTGGCCCCTGGAGTAGCGGCGGCGCCGGGCGTGTTCAGGATCCGCGAAGTGCGCGGCAGCCGGCTGATCGTCGGCGTTTAATAAGGAGAAAAGAATGGATATCAGTTTTGGCACCGTCACGATGGTGATTTTCATCGTGGCCCTGGTCTTCGTATTCAAGACCATCAATGTGGTGCCGCAGCAGCATGCATGGGTGGTTGAACGGCTTGGCAAATTCCACGCCACGCTCGGCCCGGGCCTGAACATCGTGGTGCCGTTTGTGGACCGCATCGCCTACAAGCATGTGCTGAAAGAGATCCCTTTGGATGTGCCGTCGCAGGTATGCATTACCAAGGACAATACGCAGTTGCAGGTGGATGGCATCCTGTACTTCCAGGTGACGGACGCCATGCGCGCCTCCTACGGGTCGACCAACTACGTCGCCGCGATTACCCAGCTGGCGCAGACGACGCTGCGTTCGGTGATCGGCCGCATGGAGCTGGACAAGACCTTCGAAGAGCGCGACCACATCAACACCACCGTGGTGAATGCGATCGACGAATCGGCCGCCAACTGGGGCGTGAAGGTGCTGCGCTACGAGATCAAGGACCTGACCCCGCCGCAGGAAATCCTGCACGCTATGCAGGCCCAGATCACCGCCGAGCGCGGCAAGCGCGCGCTGATCGCCGCATCCGAGGGACGCAAGCAGGAGCAGATCAACATCGCCACCGGCGAGCGCGAAGCCGCCATTGCCCGTTCCGAAGGCGACAAGCAGGCCGCGATCAACCGCGCGCAGGGCGAAGCCGCTGCCATCCTCGCCATTGCCGAAGCGACTTCCGGCGCACTGAAGCAGGTGGGCAGCGCGATCCAGCAGCCCGGTGGCGAAGCCGCCATGAACCTCAAGGTCGCCGAGCAATATGTCGAGGCCTTCGGCCAGCTAGCCAAGACCAACAACAGCCTGATCGTCCCCGCCAACGTCGGCGAAATGAGCAGCCTGATCGCCACCGCCCTGCAAGTCGTCAAAACCCAGAAATAACAACAGCCGAGCCCGTGTCCCACCCTGGGGTCACACCCCAGGTGGGACACGGGCTCGTCCGCTGTATGGATGGGCCCGTGTCTCGGTTGGGGTGTGACCCCAGGGTGGGACACGGGCTGGGCTTTAGAGGGCGGCGAGGAAGTTGGCGAGGTCGGTGATTTCCTGCTGGTTCAGGCCCATCTGGAAGCGGCGGTCGTAGAAGCGGACCACGCTGGCCAGGTCGGGCTGGGCGCCGTTGTGGAAGTAGGGTGGGCGGGCGCTCAAGTTGCGCAGCGTCGGGACCTTGAACTTGCCTATGTCGGCCCAGCGGCCGGTCTGCATCGCCTGGCCGGGGTCGGTGGTCTGCAGCTGTTGGCCGGTCGCGTTGTTGCGCAGGGTGTAGAGCGGCGTGTCAGGCGTGCGGAAGCGGGCGTCGGATACGCCGATGTCGATCAGCCTGGTGATTGAGTGGCTGCCTGCGCCGGGGGCGTTGTGGCAGCTGCTGCAGGTGGCGCGTTGCGCTCCTTGCTGGAAACCGGCGGTATTGGTGACGTTGATTGGGCGGGTGTTGAACAGCGCCTCGCCGCGCGCAATCGAGGCTTTGGCCTGGTCGGTGCTGCTGGCGGGCGCCGGCGGCGGTGGGCGGCGCCCGGGGACTGGCTGCGGGGCTGGCGCGGTGGCGAGGTTGCGCCAGGCGCCGTACAGGTTCATCACATTGCGGTTGAATGCCGCGCGGGTACGGTAGTCGCCGTTCTGGAAGTCGTTGATGCCCCAGTAGAAAGTAGTCGCAGCCAGCGCGTCGGGGCCACCGCGGCCGCCGGATTCAGTGAGTACGCCTGCGCTGCGGCTGCTTACCTGGGCCGCGGTCAGGCCCGATTCAAAGTTGACGATGGCGCGCTGTTCGGCGGCGCTCAGCTCCTGCGCTGCTTCGGCGTGGCCGCGCACGGCGTCGCTGGCCTGGCGCAGCAGGTCGGTGTCGATGCTGGCGAAGCAGCGGGCCGGGTTGGCGCCGAGGATGCAGTTGGGGCCTGCGGCGTTCGGTATGGTTTCGCGGGCGTCCCACATCACGGTGCTGAGGAATTTCAGGTTGGCTGATGGCAGCGGGCGGCGGAACAGCGACAGTTCTGCTGCGCTGGCGTAGCCATAGGGGTCTTCAACGCGCACCAGCGAGAATTCGGCATTGGCGGGCATGCCGATGCCGACGCGGATCACTCCTTTGGTGAGCAGCATGCTGTAGGCCAGGCGCTTCTGGTCGATGCTGGCAACGGCGGCGCGCGGCGAATTGGCGCCGTCCACCAGCTTGAAAACGGGGTCGTTGCCGGAGGTGAGCGTGAAGCGCTGCTGCAGGTCGTTTGGGGTCAGCGACCATCCGGCGTTTTCGCTGTGGCAGCTGGCGCAGCTGCGGCCATTGCCCATGGCTTTGAAAAATGGGTTGGCGGTGTCGATCCCGCCGGTGCTGCTCACCGTCAGCGAGGCGCCATTGGCGTTTTCCTTCGGCGTGGTGGGCAGGTTGGCGGCGGTGACTGCGCTGGCGCCGATCCAGGCCGAGAGCAGGGCTGCTGGCAGCGTGAGCAGGGCTAGTCTGGCATTGGTGTTCATTGTTTGCTCCCTTGGTTGGTACGGGTGGAGCATGGCGCCCAAATGTGGAGCAAAAATGGAGCTGTTGGTTTTTGTGCGGGTGGATGTCGCCTCCACAATTCCTGCACGTTTGGCAGGTATGATGTCACTGCTATGAGCATTGCCCGCAAAATCGCCCTCGCCATGATCGGCATCGTTATCCTGTGCATAGGGACGATGGCGTGGCTTAGCACTATCAACCTGCAGCGCGGGTTCATCGCCTACCTGAACCAGGTGCAGGCGCAGGATATGGAGCAGGTCAGCAAGCTGTTGGCCGAGCACTACCGGCGCGAGGGCAGCTTCGATTCCCTGCGCCACCAGCGTGGGCGCTTCCGTGATCTGCTGGACCAGATGAATCCGCAGATCCAGCCCGCCTCCGGCAACCCGCCGCCACCTGAACGTGAACATGAGCGTCCGCGCCGTGGCGAGGGGCCGCCGCGTCGCGCGCCGCCGCCACCGGCGCAGCGTGACCCCATGTCCTTTGCGGCGCGCCTGACGGTGCAGGATGCACAGGGAATTTCGGTAATCGGGCCGCCATCGCCGCCGCCCGGCATTGAGCGCGATATTGTGGTGGATGGCGTCACTGTCGGCAAAATCAGCCTGCTGCCGCTGCGCCATGCGGCGCGCGACAATGCGAGTGCGGCCAGTTTCCTGCGCGACCAGCTGCTGGACATGCTTTGGCTGGCGGGCATCCTGGTAGCGGTGGCGGTGGGTGCTGCGTTCTGGCTGGCGCGCCATCTCCTGCGTCCGTTGCCGGCGCTGCGGCAGGTCAGCGCCCGCCTGGCGCGTGGCGATTTCAGCGCGCGCGTGGAGGTGCGGGGCCGGGACGAGCTGGCGGAGCTGGCCGGCCACCTGAACGCGATGGCGCAGGAGCTGGAGCAGAGCGACCGCAAGCGCCGCCAGATGCTGTCCGATATCTCGCACGAGTTGCGCACTCCGCTCACGGTGATCCGCGGCGAAATCGAGGCGCTGCAGGATGGCATCCGCAAAGCGGGCCCGGAGGCGCTGCAATCGCTGCATGCGGAAGTCCTGCGCCTGAACCAGCTGGTGGAGGAGTTGCACCAGCTGATGCTGGCCGATGCCGGCGAGCTGCCTTGCCATATGGAGCGGATCCGCCTGGGGGCGGCGCTGAAGCCTACACTGGAACGCTTCCGTATCCGTGCGGCCGACGCGGGCCTGGCGCTGGAGTGGCAGCTGGCTGCGAACGATCCGGCCGTGCATGCCGATCCTGCGCGCCTGGCGCAAGTGCTGGTCAACCTGCTGGAAAACAGCGTGCGCTATACCGACAAGGGTGGCGTCATCCGTGTGGCGGTGGCGGCAACCGGCGGCCAGGCGGTGTTGACGGTGGATGATAGCGCCCCCGGCGTGCCGGATGGCGCCCACGGGCAGCTGTTCGAGCGGCTGTACCGGGTGGACTCCGCACGTACCCGCGCCAGCGGCGGCAGCGGTCTGGGCCTGGCCATCTGCAAGGCCCTGGTGGCGACCCACGGTGGCAGCATCGAAGCCCGCCCATCGCAGCTTGGCGGCCTGCAAGTCCGTATCAACCTGCCTTTGGAGCCGAAATGAGCGCCCGCATCCTGGTCGTGGAAGACGATGCCAAAATTGCCGCCCTGGTTGCGGATTATCTGAAGGATGCCGGCTACGATGCGGCCTGCTGCCCGGACGGCGCGCAGGCCCTTGAGCTGGCGCGTAGCGGCCCTGCCTTCGACCTGTTCGTACTGGACGTGATGCTGCCAGGGATGGATGGCATCGCCCTGTGCCGCGCCCTGCGGACGTTCAGCGACGCCCCCATCATCATGCTGACCGCGCGCGTGGAGGAGATCGACCGCCTGCTGGGCCTTGATTCCGGCGCAGATGACTATGTCTGCAAGCCTTTCAGCCCGCGCGAGCTGGTGGCGCGGGTAAGGGCCCATATGCGGCGGCGCGCCCCGGCGGCGGCCGCGCCGGCGCAGGTGGCGGCATGCGCCGGCTTTGTGGTGGACCGGGCGCAAATGCGCGTGTTGCACGCGGGCGTTGCACTGCCGCTAACGCCGGTCGAATTCCGCTTGCTGGCGGAGCTGGTGGACCATCCCGACCGGGTCTATTCCCGCCAGCAGCTGCTCGATGCCGCGCACGAAGACCAGCGCGAAACCAACGACCGCGCCGTCGATTCCCATATCAAAAATATACGTCGCAAGCTGGCCGCCGCGCTGCCGGGCGGCGATTGCCTGCAATCCGTCTACGGAGTTGGCTACCGCTTCGAGCTTCCCCGCTGAAATCTGTACAATTGCGTCTTATACCGAACAGGAGGCGCTAGTGGGAACCTGGGCAATTGGACCATACGGCAATGATTTCGCGCAGGACTGGCTGGAAGATTTGCAGGAGTCGAAAGACCTTTACTTTATCGAAGACACCCTGAACAACGTGCTCCAGGCCGAGACGACCGAGTACCTTGAGGCGCCGTTTGGCGCCGAGGGCCTGGCGGCGGTGGAAACCTGGGCGCGCCTGCTGGGCAAGGGCGGCGCCAGCGACGGGGATTCCGAGCGCGCCGATGCCTGGGTGGCCGACGTGCTGCCGAAGTTCAAGATGCGCACCGATATCGCTGACAAGGCAGTGCGTGCGCTGGACGTGGTGCTGTCCGAAGGCTCCGAACTGCGCGAGCTGTGGCAGGACAGCGAGCATTACGACGACTGGCGTGCTTCGGTCGCCGAGATGCAGCGCAGGCTGTCGGCATGAAGCAGCGCCTGGCAGCAATCCTGCTGGCGGGCGTGACGGCGCTATGCGCTGTGGCGGCCGCCCCCGCCAGCGCGCAGGATCTGGCTTCGTACGTTGACAAGATCCGCCGCATGCCTGCCGCAGCCAACGCCGCCGAGGTCGGCGCCCAGCGGGTCGAGCTGAACGCCGCCTGGCGTACCTTCGGCAACTACCGTGAAGATTCCATCCCGCTGCTGCGGCGCGAGCTGGCGCTTGAAGTGCGCGCCGCCCGTCCCAGCCCGCAATTCCTGCTGGAGGCGGCGTACTTCCTGACAGTCTATGGCGACGACAGCGACAAGCCGCTCGCGGCCCAGGCCGCGCTGGCGATCCCGCCCGGCGCCGCGCTGGACGGCCCGCAGCTGTTCCGGCTCTTGCACGCGGTTGCCGCCGGCAAGGACGTGCGCCTGCTGCCCCTGATCGATAGCGCATTCCTGCGCGCCTCGGTCGCGCTGCCATTGCCGCAGCAAGGCTCCCAGATTGACGATGCCGGCCTGCGCGTGCTGCTGTACGGCCGATTCGGCGCGGCAGGCGAACGCCATCTGGCCGCCGTGCTGCGCGACGAAAGCGTGGTGAAGCAGGCGCTGGACGTGCTGCTGCTGGTTGGCGGCCCGGATAGCGTTGCCGGCGTGCTGCCGCTGCTGCAAAGCGCCGACATGGAAGTATTTACGCGCGCGGTCAATTTCCTGCTGCGCGCCGGCGGGCCAGAAGGGCGCCAGGTGCTGCTGACGTTCAAGCGGCCCGAATTGCCGCCCGAGGGAGTGGAGTTCTTTGTTCCGATCCGCGAGCAGCTGGCCCGTCAGCCGGTCACGCCGCGCGGGCAGGGCGCCATCCCGGACGCCGAAGTACGGCGCCAGCTCGACGCGCTGGAAGCCAGCGACGGGAGCTACGGGGACACCAATCCCGCCGCAATCATCCAGTCCAACCTGCCGAAACAGGAATTGATGGAGCGCCTGACCCGCATCCGCGAACGCAGTTTTGCGCGCGCCACGAATGAAGCGCTGGCTGAAATCGAAACCACTAACGCCCTGCTGAACGCGGTACGCTACCGCGACCAATAAAGGAGCTGCACGATGCTGCAAATGCGACCCAACTGCGAATGCTGCAACAAAGACTTGCCGCCAGGTGCGCAGGATGCCTTGATCTGCTCTTTCGAATGCACCTTCTGCGCCGACTGCGCCAATGACAAGCTGCACGGCAAATGCCCAAACTGCGGCGGCGACTTCGCCCCGCGACCAACGCGTGCCGCTGCCAAGCTGGATAAGTATCCGGCTTCCACCGAACGGATTTTCAAACCGAATGGATGCACTTCCGCCGACTGAGGAAGCGCTGGCCGGATTCCTGGCGCGCCATAGCCGCGTACTGGTCCTGACCGGGGCCGGCCTCAGTACCGCTTCCGGGATTCCCGGCTACCGCGACAGGGATGGTGTGCGGCGCGGCCGTACCCCGATCCAGGGCCCTGAGTTCCGCCGCTCCGACGCCGTGCGGCGCCGCTATTGGGCGCGCAGCATGGTGGGCTGGGCGACCATGTCGCGCGCCGAGCCCAATGCCGGCCACCGCGCCATCGCCGAGCTGGAAGCCAGCGGCCACCTGGCCAGCGTCATCACGCAAAACGTGGACGGCCTGCACCAGCGCGCCGGCAGCAAGCGCCTGATCGAATTGCACGGCAACCTGCACCATGTGATTTGCCTGGATTGCCAGGCGCGCTACACGCGCGCCAGCCTTCAGCCGCAGCTGGAGCGCGACAACCCCGAGCTGGCGAATGTACTGGCGCAGCCGCTGCCGGATGGCGATGCGGCGGTCGAGCCGGATGCGCTGGAAGATTTCCATGCGCCGCAATGCGCGGCCTGCGGCGGCGTGCTGAAGCCGGATGTGGTGTTCTTTGGCAATAACGTGCCCGCCGATCGCACCACGCATGCCATGGCGGAGATGGAAGCGGCCGATGCGCTGCTGGTGGTCGGTTCGTCGCTGATGGTGTTTTCCGGCTACCGTTTCTGCCGCATGGCGGTTGCGGCGGGCAAACCGATCGCGGCCATCAACGCGGGCGTGACCCGCGCTGACGACCTGCTTTCGCTCAAACTGGAATTACCCGCGCAGGAAGTCCTGCCACGGCTGGTGGACCTGCTCAGCGTCCCATCAGCATAGAGCGCACCACGCCGTCCTTGGCGAGTACGAAGTCGTTGGCCGCCAGCACCTGGTTGGTTTGCGGATGTACGACCTTGACGTTGACGAAGACGGCGTCGCTGGTTTCGGCGTAGGAGCCGACCACTACCGCCTGTGCGTTGTGGTTGTGCGCCACTTCGCCGACTTCGCGCGTCAGCATCATTTCACCCATGTGGCGCTTCATGTAGACCGAAGTGCGCAGCTTCATTTCCAGCATGCGCAGGCCGCCCTGGGCCAGGCGGCTGGAAATCTGTTCCGACACCAGGCGGCCCAGCGTGGAGCTCTGGTCCAGCGCGTCGATATTGACCACGGTGGCCATGATCAGCGGCTTGTCGGCGACCAGACGGCCTCCGAGCTGCGTCAGCAGGGCATCGGCGGCTTCGTAGTTGGCGGCGACGAACTTGTTGGACGTGGTTTCAGCGTATTTGTTGGACGGTTCCCCGGTATTGCTGGCGCAGGCGGCCAGCGTCAGGGACAGCAGCACGGCGGCGAAAGCGCGCATCAGCGGTCTCCCTTTACCTGGAAGTTGGTGGTCAGCTGCGGTGCGGCGGCGACGGTGGCGGCAGGAACGGCCGGATTGGCAGGCGGCAGTTCTTCCTTGATGCCATACAGGCCCCGGTCCAGGTCGGACACGTAGTAGGCGCTCGTGCTGCGCGCGTAGTAGCGGTACTGGTCGCTGACCGAAACGGTGATGATCAACTCGGTACGCGGCGTTTCACCCGGCGCGAAAGCGCTGCGGCTCTTGGCCGTAGGGTCCTGCGCGCTGGCCACCCAGACGCCGTTCGAAATCAGGTTGCTGGTAAAGGAAGGCCGGTACTGCAGGCGTTCCGGGCTGAAGGTCAGGGCCTGCACGTCGAGGTCGATGCGCAAGGCGCCGGCCGGCGCGCGGGAAACGACATAGCCATCGCTGACCAGGGACGAGATGATCTGCGTCGTCAGGGCGCGCTGGAAAGGCGTGGCTTGCGGGTTTTCGTGGATGAAGAAAGGGCGCTGCGGGCCTTTCCTCATTTCCTCGACCAGGCGTTTTTCGAGATGCTTGGCAATGGCGCCCCAATGCGCTGCCGCTTGCAGCTTATTCTGTTCCGCGCTGGGGAAATTGGTGGCCAGCGGAGTCGGGGTAAACGGCGGTGCGGCGCAGCCGGCCAGTGCGGCGGCTGCCAGGATCGCGGATGCGGTTTTGCTCAGCATAAATACCCCTCTGGCGTCGACTATCAACCGCCAGAGTGTATCATGGACGTTTCTATTTGGAAACAATTTGGCCGCGCCGTGGCGCAGGCGCTACGCCCCGGGGCGGGACGCTTATCGGCGGTGCTGTTTCATGGCCTGCTGCACCTCGCGGCTGGCGTCGCGGTCCTTCTCGGAGGCGCGCTTGTCGTGCTGCTTCTTACCCTTGGCCAGGCCGATCTCGCATTTGATGCGGCCGCCCTTGAAGTGCAGGTTCAGCGGCACCAGGGTGTAGCCGGCGCGTTCGACCTTGCCTACCAGCTTGTCGATTTCGGCGCGGTGCAGCAGCAGCTTGCGGGTGCGCACGGCTTGCGGGTGGATATGGGTGGAAGCGGTCGGCAGTGCGCTGATGTGCGCGCCAAACAGGTACAGTTCGTTATCGCGAATGGTAACGTAAGCTTCCTTGATCTGAACGCGCCCGTCGCGGATCGCCTTCACTTCCCAGCCTTCGAGCGCAATCCCGGCTTCATACTTGTCTTCGATGAAGTAGTCGTGGAAGGCTTTGCGATTATCGGCGATGGACATGGGTAAAAATGCGTGGGTCGGTTAAACTACGGGTTCTTTGGACAACATCATAGCAAACGGTTACTCAATGGCAGTAGTGCATAAGTCGGTATTCCTGGGATACAGCGCCGAGCAAATGTTTGATTTAGTGGCAAAGGTCGAGGATTATCCCAAATTTTTGCCCTGGTGTGGCGGAGTTGATGTCCGCGAACGGGGTGAGAATAGTGTTGTGGCCAGCGTTGGGATCAATTTTCATGGTGTTAAGCAGCATTTCACGACGTCCAACTCGAATACGCCCTTCACTGAAATCCGCATGAAACTGGTCGACGGGCCGTTCAAGACGCTGGACGGCACCTGGACTTTCAAAGCCCTGCGCGAGGATGCCTGCAAGGTCGAACTGGACCTGCACTATGAATTTTCCAGCAAGCTCCTGGAGCAGGTGATCGGCTCCGTGTTTGGCATGATTGCCAACAGCATGGTGGATTCCTTCTGCAAACGCGCCGAGACTGTGTATGGCTGACCGTATCAAGGTAACGGTGTGCTACGCACCGGCTTCGCAGCCTATCCTGTATGCGCTGGAGGTGGAGGAGGGCACGACGATCGGCCAGGCCATCGAGATCAGCGGCATCCTGCAGGAAGCGCCTGAAATTAACCTGGTGACCATGCCGGTGGGGATTTACGGCAAGAAGAAGACGCTCGATACTGTACTGCGCGCACGCGACCGCGTCGAGATTTACCGCCCCCTGATCGCCGACCCCAAGGACGCCCGACGCCGCCGCGCGAAGAAGGCTTAAAGGATACCAGCTAGTTCCAAGAGGGCGCCGATAACCGCAATTTGCGTTGCAAGGAAGACCATTGCTGAGAAGCGGCGGTCGCGGTGAAATTCCTGGCGCAACGCCGCATCGTTGCGATCCATGCGCTCCTGTAAAGCATCGATCTGTTTCCGCTGCGCTTCAAAGCCTTGTTCCATACGTGCGAAGCCATGCTCAATGGTTTGCCGCATGTATTTCACCGCCTCCTCCAGTCGCGTAATACGTACCTCGTGGTTAAAGAGATCCGGATGTTGCGCAGATTCATTGCCGTTCATGGTCGCCTCCAGTGTGTGATTGTCTCTTCACGCACCCTTTGACACCATCCGAGCCGGCGAGTTCCCGTCTATTTGCAGGTTTTATCGTAAGTGCTGCGGTCTTCCTGCAGGCGTTTGGCGCGGTCGGCGTCGGTCAGGAAGCCGCGTTCGCCTTTGCTGTCCACTTCAGAAATGCGGACTCCGCTTTCCAGCAGGTCGATATTGCGTTTGGCGGAGCTGCAGTACTTGGACTTCTCGCTGGCGCGGTTGGCTTCCTCTGCGGCTTTGGCGGCGCTTTCGGCGGCGGCTTTCTGGCGCTTGTTGTAATCGGCATTGCGTTCGGCCAGCGTTGGCTTGGGTGGCGGCGCTTTGGCGTCGCCTGCGGCGGCAGGTGCGGCTTCTTCACCCTCGGCCGGGGCGGCGGCCTGCTGCTGGCGCATGTCGACCGGCCCGGCGCCGCGCGGCGCTTTCAGGATGCGGTTGGCCGGCGTGCCGGGTGGCGGCGGCTGGTCGGACAGCTGTTTGACGCCTTTCTCATTCACCCACATCCACTGTGCCTGGGCAAGGGAGGTGCAGGCGATCAGCGCGGTTGCCAGCACAAGGCGGGTAATTCGTTGATTCATAGGGGGATTTCCTTGGGTGAGAGTGACAATTTCACCGCGAAATCCCCCGCCTGTCAAATTTATTTCCTGAAAGCATTGTTGAGCTTGATATTCTGCTCCAGATAGCGGCACAGCTCCGGCGCACAGGGTTCTGGCGCCGGGCCGCCCAGGTAGTCGTGCAGCAGGCGCTCCAGCAAGTGGACGTAGGCCAGGCGGACGATGGGCTTGCGTGGATTGTGGCCTTCGGCTGGATCAACCAGCAGGGAGACCGGCTTGCCAGCCGCTTGCAGTTTCGCCGCGTACTCGTTGACGCTGGAAATCTCCACCTTGTCGTCTTTGCCGCCAGCCAGCATCACGAGTGGACGCACCAAGCGCGCGGTGCCCGCCATCGGCGCGTCCTTGCGCAAGGACGCCATGGCCGCTTCATTGGCCGGGCTAATGCCCATTTCGTTGAAGCGCATGCTGGTCGGCAGGTCTTCGGTTCCCGCCAGGTTTTCAGCAGTGGCGAGCTCGATCACGCGGCTGAAGTCTGGCGGCGGCACGGTCGCAAAACCGAACTGGAATAGTTCCGGCGTGTGGGTCAGCGCCAGCAGCGAACTATAGCCACCGAACGAGCTGCCCATGATTGCCAGGCGCGCCTTGTCGCCAACACCGTTGTCCAGCAGCCACTGCAGGCCCTCGATGATGTCGCGCTGGACGCGCCCATTGCCGAAGTCCATGCCTGCCGCCAGCATGTATTTTTCGCCATAGCCGGTCGACGCGCGGAAGTTGGGCTGGAAGACCGCCACGCCGCGGTTGGCCAGCCATTGCGCCAGCCAGTCGTACTCGCCATCGAAGCGGGACCACGGACCGCCGTGTACCAGCACCATCATTGGCGCTTGCGAGGCGTCGGCCCCGCGCGGCAAGGTCAGGTAGCCGTGGATGGTTTTGCCATCCGAGGCGCGGTAGCTGATGGCGTGCTTCTCGGCCAGGACGCCTGTGGCCAGCGGTTTGCCCAGGGCGCGCTCCGCCTGCAGGATCTCCTTCGTTTGTCGCGACGCGCTGTCATACAGCCAATAGCGCGGCTGATGCGCTGTGCCGCCAGACTCGGCCACCAGCCAGCGCTTGCCGCCGGCCGATGGGGTCAGGTTTATATTGCTGTCAGCAAAGCGTTCGCCGATGTCTTCCAAGGCGCGCTTGGCGGATGGATCCACGGCGTAGCTGCGGCGCAAGGGCAGGTCGTAGCTGGCGGACAGGGTAGCGCCGCTGTGCGGGTCGGTGACGACCATGCGCAGGTCGGCCAGCGCGCGCGGGTCGCTATGCAGCAAGCGTTGCTTGCCGCTTGCGGCATCTACTTCCACCAGCGAGGTGCGGTCACCCTGGTAGCCCATGAGCATGACCAGGCGCTTGCCGCCCGGCTTGATCTCGACCATCGAGCAGGGGCGGACTGGCTTGCAGCGCATGACTTCTTTCCAGCCCCCGCCATCGCGGCGCGAGATGATCTGGCTGTAGTCGGCAGCCAGAACCTTGATGAACTGCGGCTGGCCCCTGGTATCGAGCAAGGCGTCGCGCAGCGGGGCGCCTTCATACAGCTGCTCACGGCTGCCATCGGCGGCGTAGCTGAATAGCTTGTAGGTGCCGGCCTTGCGGTCTTGCTCACTGGCGAGCAGGTGGCGCGGGCGGCGCAGGTCTATGTTCAGGACCTTGTTTTCGCGTGTGGCGTCGAAGCTGGCGACTTTGGTGACGTTGCCGTCGGCGGGGTTGACGGCGTGGATGCCGCCGGCGTCGTCGACGAAGATGGCGCTGCCGTCGGTGGACCAGCTCAGGGCGCCACGCGGGGCTTCCTTCACCAAGACGCGGGTGGCGCCGCTCGCGACATCATGCAGGTTAAGGCTGGCGGCTTGGCCGGCTTGCAGCAGGAAGGCGATGGATGCGCCGTCCGGCGAAAGGCGTACTTCGCGCATGACAGGACGCTGCACCAATGCATCCAGCGTCAGTTTGGGCGCGGCCGCCAGCTTGGCGTTGTGTGCCGCGATGGCGCGCAAGGGATCCGCCGCCGGTGTCGTTGTGGGGCTGGCGCTGGCCGCAAGCGGCACCCCGAATGCGAGCAGGATTGCACAAACTTCAGGGCGAGCGAGGGCCGCCCGCCCGTTACGGGGCGAGAAAATCATGGGAGTCTCCTTGTGGTTAAAAGATCAGATTGGGGCGCCGATGGCGTTCCCTGATAATGGGACCGGCATTCGTGCATGGCGCGCTTCCATGGCAGCCAGGCAGATGAAGGCGGCCGGTCCGAAAAGGGCGCATGCGGCAAGCCAGGCGGCGCGGCGGGCCTGGCTGGCATGGGTGCGCCGCTGCCACCACCAGCCGGCAAGTGTGGATAGCAATGCCGCCAGCACTGCCGCTGCCCACGCGCCGGCAGGCCGGGGCAGGTCGAGTGGCAACGGCTCGAATATGCCTGGATTGGCCAGCAGGCGAAGCGGCAGCGTATCGACTGCATGCAGGAGCGGCGACGTCCACCAGTCCTTATGCTCGAACAAAGTCGGGAAATCATGGGTCAGGGGGCGGCGCGCGACTTCCACCGCCCGGCCATCCGGCGCCACATACAGGATCACCTGGTCGCCAGCCGGCACGCCGTCGATCAGGCGCTTGCCGAAGAGGAAGCTGGCCAGGATGCCATCGTCCAGGTTGGTGACTTCCACACTTGCCAGTTCTGCGGCCGGGCCGGGCAGTGCGATACCGAACAATTCGCGCAGGCTCTGGCCACCTTCCATGACGATCAAGCGCTTGGTGGTGACCACGTAGTGGCGGGTCGCCTTGCCGGTGACCGTACCGCCAAGCAGGATTTCATCGTCCGGCACGCGCAGGACGGTGCGCCATGACATCGAGGCCGGGTGGTATGTCGCGGCGCTGTGTGGGAGCACGGCGTGCACTTGTCCCGATTCGCTTTGGTCCACCAGGGGCAGCGAATCCACCGCCAGGAAAGCCTTGCGCTCGCCTGTGAACGTGTTTCGGCCGATGAAGCCGCCGGCATCCTGGCTATATGTCCATTGCAGCTTATTGGCTGGGTCGCTGAACTCGTGCGGCGTGATTGGGCCGACTTGGTTGCGAATTGGGTAGCGGTCCAGGTAAACCGGGCTCGAATGGGTGTTACCGGCATTGATGGCGGCACGCCACTCCACCGCGCGCGGGTGTTGCGAGCCGGCGAGGCCGAGTCGCATCAGGTGCTCGGGTTCGCTGCGTACCGCTTCCGTAAAGCCGCCGGCAGGCGGCACCTCCGAGTTCAGGGGGTGCGAGCCATGCAGGATGGCGGCATACTGGTACACCATCGAGCCGCCCCAGGTCAGGAGAAAATAGCTGGCGAGCAGCAGTGGCAAGGCGGTAGCCAGCATGGGGCCGGTGCCGCGCGGCGCTGCATGGTGGTTGGGCCGCATGGCCGTCGCCACCATTGCGGTCAGCAGGACGATGCACAGCGCATCCAGGACCAGCAGTTGGTAGACTGATGTGATATAGAACAGCATCAGGAAAGGCAGCAGCACGATGGTGGCGCTTAGTTTGCTGCGGCTCAGCATGAAGTAGCCGGCGCATAGCCAGGCGCAGACGGCGAACAGGGTGCCGTGGGCGACAACTGCGTAATGATAAGTATCCACCACCCGTGTGGTCAGCATCTGCGTGCCAACCAGGGCCAGCACGCCGGGAAGTCCGATTACCAGCGCGATCAGGGTTGCCGATGCGCCGCCTATGGCGGCCGCAATGTGGCTGGCCGCCATAGGCCGGTGCATTAGCCAGATCCAGCGGTTGGGTTGGCGATAGGTGCCGAACTGGTACAGGCCGAACCCGAATGTGAGCAAGAGCTGGATGAACATGACCAGCAACTGCCTGTGCGCATGCATGTGCATCAAGTCGGTAAAGCGCAGCACCAGGAACAAGGCAAACAGGTGCAGCGGCGCCGCGATCAAGGCCGCGTTGCGGAAGCGGCGCAGTTCGGAAAGATAAAGCTCGCGCATGTTGTCTCCTCAGGCGGCACGTTTGGATGAAGCGTGGCCACGGCTTAGGAAACCGTTGACCGCGCGTTCCAGCGTGGTTGGCATCGACTGCACGGTGCGCGCGCCCATCAGCTTGAGGCGGGCGCCGAATTCTTCCGGCTGGTCAAATACAGTCAGGTGGGTCAGGCCGTCGATCTGCTGTACTTCCAGCAGGCCCGGCAGGTCGCCCAGGTCGGGCGCCTTGAACGGAAACTCGGCAACCCATACACGCACCTGCTCGCAAAAGTCGTCCGGCGCGGACATGTGGCGCAGGCGGCCGCGTTCCATGATGACAAGGTTGTCGGCCACGCGCTCGATCTCCTCCATCTGGTGCGAGCAGTAGACCACGGTAGCGTCGTTGTCGAGCGCGGTGAACATCAGCGATTCCAGGAAAGCGCGCTTGGCGACGACATCCAGGCCGAGGGTCGGCTCGTCCAGGATCAGCAAATCCGGGCTTTGCGCCAGGGCCAGCGCCAGGCTGACACCAGCGCGCTCGCCGCGCGACAGCTGCGCGATGGGCTGCTCCGGCAGTACATTGAAATTGCCGACCACCTCCTCGAAACGCTCCTGGTTCCAGCGCGCATACAGCTTGCGCTGCATGGCGGTGACTTCGGAAACGCGCAGCCAGCCGGGCAGGGCGTGTTCTTCGTTGACGAAGCCGATACGGCCGCGCAGCGCCGGCGTCAACTCCGCGCTGTCGCAGCCCAGGACCGCTGCGCGGCCAACGGTTGGCGTTTCAAAGCCAAGCAGTATGCGGAACAGTGACGACTTGCCCGCGCCATTCGCGCCGACAATGGCGTGGATGCCGCCGCGCGGCAGTGCCAGCGTCAAATTATCCAGGGCCAGCTTGTTCTTATATACAAGGCTTAAACCCTCGGTCTGGATTACATAGTCCATGGTTTATGCAGTCTTTTTAGGGGTCAGAAAGGAAAGCTCCTCATCGATGCGGCGCAGTACGTGCTCCTTCGGCACATCCAGCGCAATCACATCGCCGACGAAACGCTGTACCGCTTCATCCAGCCGGCGTTCGCGCTCTTCCGGCGCCAGCACCTGGCGCGGCGGCGCGACGAACAGCCCAAGCCCGGCGCGCGCATCGAGCCAGCCTTCGGCCGCCAGCTCGTTATAGGCCTTGGCCACCGTATTGGGATTGATGGTGAGCTGCTGCGCCAGCCCGCGCACGCTGGGCAGGGCAGCGCCCACCGGCAGCTCGCCGCTGGCGATCAGGCGCCGCACGCCGTCCACGATCTGGCGCGTGATAGGGCGCGGGTCGCCCGGCGTAATTTGCAGCATCAAAGGGGTTCGGCGGCTCATTGTTTAACTCCACTGTACTAGTACGGATAGTACAGTACTCCGGTTCCCCGGGCGTCGTCAACTGGTTTATGAAGATTGCCAAGACGAAATCGCGCAAATTCTGTATAATCTGCTTTTGCGCCTATAGGAAATACTATGCGTCTGCTCCAAAAAGCACTCACTTTCGATGACGTGCTCCTCGTCCCTGCGTATTCCAACATTCTTCCTGCGGATACGTCCCTCAAGACTCGCCTGACCCGCAATATTTCGCTGAACATTCCCCTGCTGTCCGCAGCAATGGATACCGTCACCGAAGCCCGCCTGGCAATCGCCATGGCGCAAGAGGGCGGCATCGGCATCATTCACAAGAACCTGAATCCCAAAGACCAGGCGCGTGAAGTGTCGCGTGTGAAGCGTTTCGAGGCTGGCGTGCTGCGTGACCCGATCACCATCCCGCCGGACATGAAGATCCGCGATGTGATCGCGCTGACCGAGCAATATGGTATTTCCGGCTTCCCAGTAGTACAGGGCAAAGAAGTGGTCGGCATCATCACCAACCGCGACCTGCGTTTCGAGCAGGAGCTGGACGCCGAAGTGCGCGCCAAGATGACCCCGCGCGAAAAGCTGGTCACCGTCAGTGAAGGCGCCAGCACCGACGAAGCCAAACGCCTGATGAACAAGCACCGCCTGGAGCGCGTGCTGGTGGTGAACGAAGCGTTTGAACTGCGCGGCTTGATCACCGTCAAGGACATCCAGAAATCCACCGAACACCCGAATGCATCGAAAGACCAGCACGGCAAGCTGCTGGTTGGCGCGGCAGTCGGCGTTGGCCCGAAAGATATCGAGCGTATCGACCTGCTGGTAGCGGCAGGCGTGGACGTGCTGGTGGTCGACACCGCCCACGGCCACTCCCAGGGCATCCTGGACCGCGTCAAGTACATCAAGACCAAGTACCCGCACGTTGACGTCATCGGCGGCAATATCGCCACCGCAGCGGCAGCCAAGGCGCTGGTGGAATACGGCGCGGACGCGGTCAAGGTCGGCATCGGCCCAGGCTCCATCTGCACCACCCGTATCGTGGCCGGCGTTGGCGTTCCGCAGATCACCGCGATCTCGAACGTGGCCGAAGCACTGAAGGGCACCGGCGTGCCATGTATCGCCGACGGCGGCATCCGCTTCTCCGGCGACATTTCGAAAGCACTGGCAGCCGGCGCATCCACCGTGATGATGGGCTCCATGTTCGCCGGTACCGAAGAAGCGCCGGGCGAAGTGATCCTGTACCAGGGCCGTTCCTACAAGTCCTACCGCGGCATGGGCTCCCTGGGCGCGATGGCCGATGGTTCGGCTGACCGCTACTTCCAGGACGCCAGCGCCAAGCAGGACAAGTTCGTACCGGAAGGCATTGAAGGCCGCGTGGCCTACAAGGGCTCCGTGCTGGCGATCATCTTCCAGCTGGTGGGCGGCGTGCGCCAGTCCATGGGCTACTGCGGTTGCGCCACCATCGACGAACTGAAAGAGAAGGCAGAATTCGTCGAGATCACCTCCGCCGGCATGCGCGAATCGCACGTGCACGACGTGCAGATCACCAAAGAAGCGCCGAACTACCGCTCCGAATAAGTAATACCGCAAAGCGGCGACCAAGTGTCGCCGCAATTTTTTTTTGCCCTCCCTATGCACTCTAAAATCCTCATTCTCGATTTCGGCTCCCAGGTGACCCAGCTGATCGCACGCCGCGTGCGCGATGCGGGTGTGTTCTCCGAGGTTTATCCATATGACGTGGATGATGAATTCATCCGCAATTACGGCGCGTCCGGCATCATCCTGTCCGGCTCCCACAACTCCACCCTGGAAGGCGATTCGCCACGCGCGCCACAGGCAGTGTTCGAAGCCGGCGTGCCGGTACTGGGCATCTGCTACGGCATGCAGACCATGGCTGCGCAGCTGGGCGGCAAGGTGGAGAACGGCCTGGTACGCGAATTCGGCTATGCTGAAGTGCGCGCCCGCAACCACACCGCGCTGCTGAACGGCATCAACGACTTCGTCACCGACGAAGGCCACGGCATGCTGAAGGTCTGGATGAGCCACGGCGACAAGGTCCTGGAAATGCCGCCTGGCTTCAAGCTGATGGCGTCCACCGACTCCTGCCCGATCGCCGGCATGGCTGACGAAGAGCGCAAATTCTACGCCGTGCAATGGCACCCGGAAGTGACCCACACCGTGCAGGGCAAGGCCATGCTGAGCCGCTTCGTGCACGAGATCTGCGGCGCCAAGGCTGACTGGAATATGCCGGACTACATCTCCGAAGCCGTGGAAAAGATCCGCGCGCAAGTCGGCAAGGATGAAGTGATCCTGGGCCTGTCCGGCGGTGTCGATTCCTCCGTTGCTGCGGCACTGATCCACCGCGCCATCGGCGACCAGCTGACCTGCGTCTTCGTCGACCATGGCCTGCTGCGCCTGAACGAAGGCAAGATGGTGATGGACATGTTCTCCAAGAACCTGGGCGTGAAGGTGATCCAGGTTGATGCGACCGAGCAGTTCATGGGCCACCTGGCTGGCGTGACCGATCCTGAGCAGAAGCGCAAGATTATCGGCCGCGAGTTCGTGGAAGTGTTCCAGGCTGAATCGGGCAAACTGGTGAACGCCAAGTGGCTGGCGCAGGGCACCATTTACCCTGACGTCATCGAGTCCGCCGGTAAAGGCAAGAAGGGCCAGACCATCAAGTCGCACCACAACGTGGGCGGCCTGCCGGAAACCATGAAGCTGCAGCTGCTGGAGCCGCTGCGCGAACTGTTCAAGGACGAAGTGCGCAAGCTGGGCGTGGCCCTGGGCCTGCCGCACGAGATGGTGTATCGCCATCCATTCCCAGGCCCAGGCCTGGGCGTGCGTATCCTGGGCGAAGTGAAGAAGGAATACGCCGACCTGCTGCGCCGCGCCGACGCCATCTTCATCGAAGAACTGCGCAACACCCCATACGAAGGCGCCTCGATGCCGGGCGAAGAAGCACCGAAGAACTGGTACGACGCAACGTCCCAAGCCTTCGCCGTGTTCCTGCCGGTGAAATCGGTTGGCGTGATGGGCGATGGCCGCACCTACGATTACGTGGTAGCCCTGCGCGCCGTGCAGACCCAGGACTTTATGACCGCGCACTGGGCACACCTGCCGCACTCGCTGCTGGGTAAGGTGTCCAACCGCATCATCAATGAAGTGCGTGGCCTGAACCGCGTGGTGTATGACATCAGCGGCAAACCACCTGCGACTATCGAGTGGGAGTGAGTTGTTAAAATACTAATATTGTATTTTAATTCACTATGCTTGGTTAAGGCCCTGTTTTTACAGGGCTTTTTCTTTTAACTCTTCGTTCGCAAGCCACCAGCTTTTCGCCGTAGTTCATAATTCGAAAACAATTATAGTCGACGATTGACGTACTCATTTTGGGTTTGGGTTCACTTTCCTCCTGCACACACACTGCAGGGGTGCTCGCCTACGGCTCTTCTTTCTAGCTAATATTCTCCTATTGAATCAATAGGTTACAGTTCTTTCCAACGTTCGTCATTGACTTGGTATGAACAGAGTATGAAAACTCGTGACATTAAACTATGGGGGCGCGTTACGTTTCGTTTTCCAAACCTTGGAACTTTGTCCAGGCCTGTCAAACGCGGTCGCACGGTCTGGGTTGGCAATTTTGGGGTGGTTACGCCACGCTTGAAAGGACTGCCCTTCCTTGCTGCTCCACCGCTGGCTGTTGGCTGTATATGATCGGTAGATGCCGGGGGGAGGTGCAGGATATCCGGGGGGAGAGGTTCGGCTTTGAAGTTGTGTTAGTGTTGAGTGCGAAACACGGCGCGCGATATGTACCTTTTTTGCATCATAGTTTTATTGTGGAAATTTTAGGCTAGTATTCAATGACGGAGCTGCGACATGAGGTTGAACTTTGTGTCTAAACTGCGAGGTATGAGTACCCATTGGCGAGAATGGCTCGTGGGGCTTGGATTGTTTGGTTTGGCTTGGTTGGTCGCTGGATCGTTTGCCTATTGGGCGGTCGCTTCGGGTCGAGGGCATTGGCTCGAACTCTTTAATGGCGCGACTTGGCCGCCGCAATTTTTGGAGACGAACGCCTTGGCTTCACAGCAGTTGAACAGGTCGTTCATGTTTTTCCTGGTGCTTGGGCTGCGAACGGTTCTGAATCTGGGTGTATTGTTCACAGCTATACTGGCGATATCAGCGTTCTACTTGGTTTCTAGCGGTCAGTTGAAGGAGTGGATTATGAGCAAGCTAAATTCGGTATTAGCGACTCGCGACATCGCGATGGCTGCTTATCTGGAGCACGCGCTCGACCAATGCAAAGTAGAACTGTCGAAAGAGCAGCGCGAGGAATTGTATAGGGCGGCAGAGGCATTCCACGCAACGGAAGCAGGTAAGGCATTCCAAAAGTCCTCAAAAGACGCTGTCGCGCAAGTGCAGCAACAAAGCGCTTAGTTTGCAGATCCCGACACCTTCACAAACGCCTGAGACGACAAGCGGGGGCACTGATGACTGCGCAAGAAGAGGGCATTGGTCGAATGATCAAGAAAGGCCTCAGCACGAACGATCGGAATAGCCCCGAGGACGTGCTGGAATGGGCTATTTGTCTTGGCAGAGACCTCGGTGTCACTGAGTCTCGCGTCAAGGAGATCTTCCGCGATATCCGCGAGGGGAAGATCACCTTCTGAAAGACTACATGGCTAGGATCGGTTTGAATCTTGCGCCGTGCTCGCACTGGCTCAATCTTTTAATTGACTTGTCTTCCGCTGCCTGGCAAAGGCTAGCTACGCGTTCGTAGCACCCTTCATAGCCGAGTTCCTTCAAATCCTGATTGATCAGTTTCAAATATCGCCGTTGTTTGCGTGGCTCGGTAAGCGTGGAGCTTGAGGTTTGCGCTGTTGCCACGCTCGAGGGGCGCCGAACGTTTGCAGAAGGATGTCTGCTTGCAAAGATGTATTAGAGGTCGTTACTGCTCCTCCGCTTGTAGAAAGGCAAAGGGTATGATCAGATTGGTGATATCGGTTGTCGGGGTGTGGTCATGCGTCTCCGGATCGAAGGTTCGCGCATGCTCTCGATGCTGATAGCTGGCGTTATCCTGCTAACCGGTGCATTTCTGATTGGGCTCGGTACGATCTGCCTGATTCGACCGGTGCTCGCCGAGCGTTTTCTGATGTCGTTTGCCAGTTCGGCGACGCTGCATCTGGTCGAGCTGGCCGCGCGCGTCTTTGTGGGTGGTGCGTTGTTCATGCATGCACCATCTTCAGCATATCCGGTGGCATTATCGATAGCCGGTATGGTTTTGTTGGGCACGTCTGCCATCCTATTGTTTGCCCCATGGCGATGGCATCGACGCTTCGCGCTGAAGACTGTGCCGATCGCACTGCGATTCACCCGCCCCATGGGTGCTATTGCTATTGTCATGGTTGTTTTGCTTGGGGTCGCCTATTGAATGTACTGCAGGCAACGTGTATTCATTCTGATGTCGAACACCAGATCAGGGACCGTGTCGGGTCATCGGTCATTGAGAGGGCGAAGCTGGTCCCTATCCACAACAGCTTCTTTGGAGCTTGTGTGAGCCGCTGCAATGAAGGCCGATTTTTTCGGCTGGCATCCTCCCGGTCGAAATCATTAAAGAATCATGCGGTAACCAATGCCAGTTTCGGTGGTAATGTGCCTTGGGCGGGCTGGGTCAGCCTCCAGCTTTTGCCGAAGGTGCCCCATATAGATACGGAGGTAGTGCGCACGATCGCTGTACCCCTCGCCCCAGACTTCGCGCAGTAATTGGTTATGTGTGAGAACTTTGCCTGCGTTCCTGATCAGCGTCGAAAGCAGCTTGTATTCAGTAGGTGTCAAATGCACCAGATCAGGTCCGCGGTGTACTGTGCGTTGCGCAAGATCCAGAATGATCTCACCGAAACGGTAAATGGGCGCGATGGAACCCACGTGCTGGCGCAGATGGGCTCGAATGCGCGCCTTGAGCTCCGCACCACCAAATGGCTTGGTAAGGTAGTCATCAGCGCCGGCATCGAGCGCGGCGACCTTGTGCGTCTCGTCGGCGCGCGCAGACAGAACAATGATAGGCATTGCCGACCACTCGCGTAGTTGAGAAATGACGGCCACTCCATCCATGTCAGGAAGACCGAGATCGAGCAGGAGCAAGTCTGGCTTGCGCGCAGCAATCTCAGCCATTCCCTGGCGAGCGGACGATGCTTCGGCGACGAGCATGCCGTCTGTTCCGAGCAAGGTGCGCACAGAGTACCTAATCGATGCATCATCCTCGATCAATAGTATCAGGACATTTTCAGAGCCCATCTGGCGCTTCTTCCAACTGTGGCGCAGGGGCCATCGGGAGAGAGAAAGTAAAACGGGAACCACCCTCGGGCAAACTCTCCGCCCAGATGCGTCCATGGTGCGCATCAATGATGGCGCGGCAAATAGACAGGCCCAGGCCTGCCCCGCTAGTCGTCGATTCGGCCTGGCCACGCGCGAATTTTTCAAATACTTCCCATTCCAGGCCTGTCGGCAGCCCGGGCCCTCGGTCTTGCACGGCAACGAGCAGCATCCCTGGCTCAGTTCTCGCGGTGATACGGATGTATTTTCCTTCAGCTGCGTACTTGGCACAGTTATCCAGCAGATTGCACAGGACGCGTTCGATCAGGATGGCATCGAAGCGCGCGAGCGGAAGCGCTGGCGGGATGTCGATGTCCACCTGGAAGTGGCAAAGTGCCGAGCCAAGGTGTGCGAGCGCACCGCCGACTAGCTCCTCCACCATTTGCCAATCGCTACGAAGCACAACTTGACCCGTTTGCAGCTTGGCCATGTCCAGTAGATTTTGCACCATTGCGTTCATCCGCAAGGCGTTGGACTGGATGGCTTGCAGCAGGTCTGATCGCAGCGAGTCAGGCAAGGGTATTGGCTCGGTGAGCGATCCAGCCATGCCTGCAATGGCGGTTAGCGGGGTGCGCAAGTCATGGGAAATGGCGCTGAGCAGGGAGTTGCGCAGGCGCTCCGATTCGATCGCAAGTTGGCGGTTGCGGGCTTCGTCCACCAGTTGGGCACGTTCGGCAGCGATGCCGATCTGAGCGGCCGCCGTCTGAATCATGCGCTCATGTTCTGCAGTGGTGTCGCTGGACTGCATAGACAGGATCAGTACTCCTTGTGCTCCACCGGGCGCTTGAAGTGGCAGATAGCCGACATTGCCGACATGGATGCCGTGATTACCCACCTTGCCGCTGGGTAGGCAGTCGAACACGCGTTGTGCCGCCGCCTGCAGTTCGGTGCCTGGCCGCGCAACGCCAGCGGGAGGATGTAGCATGCCTTGCTGATCGCAGAAGAGCAAATACGCATCGCATGGAAACAGTAGTCGAAGATGGCGTATCCCCGTCTGACCAACGTCGTCCCTGGTCGCTGCTCCTGAGAGCGCCTGCGAAAGCCCGAAGAGCGCTTGCGTTGTTCGCTCGCGTGTGTGGGACAGGAAGAACTGCTGGCGCAGGCTAGCGGTCAAGGTGCTCACGATGAGTGAGACGACCAGCATGATCATAAAGGTGAACACGTACTCGGTGTCAGCCACCGTAAGCGAGTTGTACGGCGGTATCAGGAAAACGTCGAAGGCCAGCACGGCTACGAATGAGGCCATGACGCCCGCTGCTCGACCGAACCTGATCGTCAGAAGTACGACGGTCAAGAGGTAGATCATGACCAGGTTCACTGGATCGAGTACCCCTCGCAGAACGACGGCGCCAAGCGTGGTCGCGGCGCAGGCCGCAATGACGCAGCCGAGTTGAAATATAGACTCGGAGGGAGCGCCGCTTTGAGACGCCTGTCGGTGGACCTCAAGCGTCAAGTCGGCTGTGCCGAACAGGCGGGCAAGCACAGATCGGCGTTCCTTATGATCAGATCTCAATCTGGGCACCTAGTTCAATGACACGATTGGGCGGTACTTGGTAGTAGTCCGCAGCGTCGCGCGCGTTGCGCGACATGGCGGCGAACAGGTTTTCGCGCCAAGGCATCATTCCGCTACCAATGGTAGGAATCACAGTATGACGTGCAACGAAGAACGACGTTTCCATTATTTCAAATGGACGATCAAGCTGGCTGCAGCGCGCTAGCATAACCGGAATGTCCGTTTCGTCCTTAAACCCGCAGAAGATACTGACCTGGTAACAATCGTGCCCCAGGGCCTCGACCTTCATGCGTTCAGCTTCAGGGACCGTCGGTATCTCTAGATAGACCACGGTAAGAAAGATAATGCGCTCATGAATGATCTTATTATGCAACAGGTTGTGGAGCAGGGCGTGTGGCACGCCATCGCCTTCCGCCCGGAAGAACACTGCCGTGCCAGCGACGCGTTCCGACGGTTCCGTGAATAAAGTGTGCAAGAACTCGTTCAGTGGCAAGAAGTGCCGACGTAAGTTGTCGAATACCAGCTCGCGCCCACGGTGCCAGGTCAGCAGGACGACCATCATACTGCTGCCGAGCAGGAGAGGGAACCAGCCCCCATGAGCGATTTTGAGCGTGTTCGCGGAGAAGAAGGCCAGGTCGATGAACAGGAAGATGCCGGTTGCGGCCCAACACAGCAGGAGGTTGTATTTCCACTGGAACCGGATGACGAAGAACGTAAGGATGGTTGTGGTGAGCATGGTGAGCGTCACCGCAATGCCGTATGCGGCAGCAAGGTTGGACGAGGAGCCGAATCCAACGACGGCTAGCAGAACTACAGCGAGCTGAAGCCAATTGACCAGCGGGATATAGATTTGGCCGATTTCCTGGGACGACGTGTGCTCAACACGCATGCGCGGCAAAAAGCCCAGGGAAATGGCTTGTTGGGTGACCGAGAAAGTGGCGGAGATCGTTGCCTGCGAGGCGATCACTGTGGCCATTGTCGCGAGGACCACGAGCGGATACACGCTCCACGCGCCCAGTTGATGATAAAAGGGATTCGTCACGGCGGCGGGGTTCGCCAGCAACAGACCTCCCTGGCCAAGATAGTTCAAGCTGAGTGCCGGGAAGACAACGCAGAACCAGGCCAACCGGATGGGCTTTTTTCCGAAGTGCCCCATATCGGCATATAGCGCTTCCGCTCCGGTAAAGGCAAGGAAGATCGCGCCCAGTGCAGCAAATGCCATGCCGCCATTGTGGGTCAAGAATTGAAGAGCGTAGAGAGGATTGAGCGCCCGCAGGATAAGCGGATTGGCAGCGATGTTCACGATGCCCATCGCGCCGAGAACGAAGAACCACACCAGAACAATAGGTCCGAATAGCCTGCCAATACGAGCCGTACCGTGCCACTGGACCGCGTACAGGCAGACGATTACCGTGGCAGTAATGGGCACCACGTAGGGCGTAAACGCTGGTGTCGCAACTTCGAGCCCCTCGATTGCCGACAGGACCGAAATGGCTGGCGTGATCACGCCGTCGCCGAAGAACAAGGCGGCGCCAGTCAGGCCGATCAGCATGACCGGGATGTGCCAGCGCGAGGCTTTGCCGACTGCTGACATGGCGAGGGCCATCAGGGCCATGATGCCGCCCTCGCCGCGGTTGTCGGCGCGCAGGATCAGCGCGACGTACTTAAGTGAGACGATCGCTGTCAGGCCCCACATAATAAGAGAAACCACGCCAAGCAGGTTGGCTTCGGTCAGGGGAACGCCATGTTCGGAGGAGAACACCTCTTTCATGGTGTACAGGGGACTGGTTCCGATGTCACCGTAGACGATGCCGATGGCGGCAAGGCTGAGTGCGGCGAGCGAACTTTTGTTGGTATTGGACATTGTTAACCGAATGGCATTGGAAAGTACTTTACGATAGCGATCTCCGTATAAAAAAGGTGTAAAAATCGCCCGGGCTGTGAACGGGCCGATGGGTCTTGGCAGCAGGCTTGTTCTTTGCGCTGTTTGCAACATTTTTTTCTTGGCATTACAAATAGCGTATAATGAACCGAAAGGGTGTTCGCACAATCTCGTGCGACAGGATTCGCGTAGGTCGGGCCGCCACGTGTGATGTTTCTCGCCCTGACCTCTGATGCACCCAACTTCCATTGAGCTGCTCGGCGCAGCGCTGTTCGGCATCGCCGTATTGCATACTTTTTCCACTGGCTTTTTCGAGCGCATGGCGCATCGCCATGCGCGCCATGCTGGCATCTGGCACCTGCTTGGCGAAGTGGAGGTTGTGTTCGGTTTCTGGGCAATGGTGTTGGTGCTGTTCATGTTCTTCATCAGCGGCAAGGACGATGCCACCCGCTATCTCGATACACGCAACTTCACCGAGCCGCTTTTTGTGTTCGCCATCATGGTGATCGCAGGCACCCGTCCCATTCTGCAGTTTGCGGCCCGTACCGTTTCACTGATGGCGCGTGGCCTGCCGCTGACACCCAACGTCGCACTGTACGTTCTTGTGCTGACGGTCGTGCCTATCCTGGGTTCGTTTGTTACGGAACCTGCTGCAATGACACTCGCAGCGCTGATGTTGCGCGAGAATTTCTACCGCCATCCGTTATCCAACCGATTGAAGTACCTGACCTTGGGGACGCTCTTTGTGAACGTATCCATCGGCGGTACGCTGACGACATTCGCCGCTCCCCCCGTACTGATGGTGGCAAACGTCTGGGGCTGGACCGTGCCATTCATGCTCACGACCTTTGGCTGGAAAGCTGTGGTGGCTATTGTGGTCAACGCCTGCATTGCTGCTTTCTGGTTCCGCAAGGAGTTGGCTGCGATCGACAGTAAGCCGGAGCACGTCGACGCCGTGCCCTTCCCAATGGTCATTGTGCACCTGGCGTTCCTGGTGCTCGTGGTGATGTTTTCACATCATCCGGCGGTGTTTCTTGGTGCCTTCCTCTTCTTCCTTGGTATCGCACAGGCATACGGGCGTTACCAGGATCCGCTGATTCTGAAAGAAGCCTTGCTGGTTGCGTTCTTCCTCGGTGGGCTGGTGGTGCTCGGGGGGCAGCAGGGTTGGTGGCTTGAACCGCTGCTGCTTGGCCTGAACGAGAATGCAGTCTTTTATGGCACGGCCGCGCTCACCGCGATCACCGATAATGCCGCGCTGACCTACCTGGCGTCGCAAGTCCAGGGACTATCCCCTCAGTTCCAGGTCGCCCTGGTTGCGGGTGCCGTAACTGGTGGCGGGCTCACTATCATCGCCAACGCGCCAAACCCGGCTGGTGCCGCGATTCTGCGTGAGGGATTTGATGACGGTGCGATTCGGGCAGAGCTTCTGCTGCTTGGCGCGTTGTTGCCGACGATCGTTGCAGCAGGTGCCTTCCGCATCTTGTGACTGCGTGAAAAAGTGAACTGAGCGAGGTTGTTGTTGCGGGCCGAGGAAGAGTTGCTTACGCAGGTGGGCCGAAAGGCCCTTGGGGCCTCGCACGGCGAGGCTCCCTTTTTCGCTGGTAGGTAAGCGTATCCATTGCGAGAGGAATCATCATGGTGATCGGAAAGATTGGCGGTATTGTCCGCTCCAGTTTCGTCAGGCCCATTGTTCGCCGGCTTGCAACTGATCCTGCACAACGAGACCTGTTCGTTCTGCGCGGGACCGTCGTGCATGTCGACCTTGGACAGCGCCGGTTTGCTTTGAGGCAGGAGGGGCGCGCCTATAACGTCGCTTGGTCTGCCGGTACCGAATTTGTCGGAACTGACGCGCCGTCCATGCAAGGTGCGGAAGTTTGTGTCAAAGGCAAGTTGGTATCGAATGATTTCCAGGCGGATTCTGTCATCGCTGCGTAATGAAACGGGTATGCGGGTTGGCACCTACAGTCTCTCCTCCCGGATTGGAAGTCCAGTGATCCCATGAATGTTTCGACGGCATGGCTGCATGGGGGATCACTTCTGGCTGCGACTCTTTTGGCGGGTATTGGCGGTGAGATGTTCGTGCGCGGCGTTGTGGGTACCGCGCAGCGCTTGCGCTTGTCCGAGCTACTGGTGGCGATGACGATCGCCGCCTGCGCTACCTCGGCGCCGGAGTTGACCGTGACAATCATGGCGTCCGCCGACGGCAATTCGGCGCTGGCGATGGGGGATGCGCTGGGCAGCAACGTCACCAATATTCTCCTGATTCTGGGGGCGGCTTTGATGTTCGGCCGGCTGTCAGCCAGCATGGCTGCGCTGCGCTGGCACCTGGCCTGCGTGCTGGCTGCACCGCTGGCTGCCGGCGCGCTGTTGGCAGATGGCAGCCTGTCGCGTACGGATGGCGCCCTGCTGCTGGGCGGATTTGCCGGTTGGCTGGCGGCGACGATCGTCCGCATCCGCCGCGCCCCGGCGGAACCGTCGGATGTGGCGGACGGGCACGGGGTTCGGCCTGCGGCGCTGCTGACGGTACTCCTCATTACGGGCGTGGCAGTGCTGGCAGTGGCGGGCCGCCTGTTCGCGCAAAGTGGACGTGCCCTGGCGGTCCACTTCGATTTGCCGGATGCGGTGGTGGGTGCCACGGTGGTTGCGTTGGGGACTTCGATGCCCGAGCTGATGACGACGCTGGTGGCGCGCTGGCGCGGTCATAACGACGTGGGGCTGGGTACGCTGTTGGGCAGCAACCTGTTCAATGGCTTGGCGATACTCGGCACGGCAGCAGTGATGGCACCGATCCGGCCGACATTGCTTCCAGTGTGGGTGATGCTTGCCTTTGGCGTGCTAGCGGTGCTTTTTGTGATGCCACGCCATGGGCACTTGGGACGACTGCGCGGCGCCGCCATGCTGGCGTGCTACGGGTTGTATGTGGCGGCGCTGGGGGCGGCGCTCGGGCTGGATAGCGTGCGTTAGGTGTCCGGCCTGCACCCTCCCTGGTGCGTGATGGAGACGTTGTTGACGAGAAGTTCGATACGCATGCGCTTCAAATTGCTGAGGACCTGTACGCGGCGCCAGGTTGGCCACCAATCGTATAGGAAGATCTGCACCGGCCGCCACAAGGCGACCCAGCCGATGATGGTGAGACCTTCGCGGAAAATGGCGGTAGTCGGCCCCGTGCCTTGCGAACGCAGGAAGTCAGCGAGGAGGATGCAGATGGTAACAAAGGCGCTGCCGATGAGAAGGCTAAGCCGGCCTTGCCACAAGAGGTCAGACAATTCAGCGCGTGCGCTCTGCCGGGTAAGTGCGTAATGCTCGCGCAATGCGCGCGATAGGTGTGCAGCCTGCCCTGTATCGGATGGCGCCTGCTCCAAGTGCACGGAAAGGTGCAGCTGGCTGTTGGCTGGATAGCGTCGGGCCCACCTTTCGATGTGCTGGTCGGCGGCGCGGTCCAATTCCTGGGTGAAGAACGGGGACGGATCGAGCGAATTGAATAACTCGTTGAGCGTGCCGACCTTCAAATGCAGGTGGTGTACGGGCAAGTGTTCCATCAGCAGTGGCTCCGGCAAGCAGTAAATACAGGGATGCGGTAGAGCGGTGAGGTGTGGTGCCAAGCCGCCAAATATTTTGATTAACGCTACATTAGCTGAAGGGCAGTATGTCAGTCCATCATTTACGCGAAGCGCTGCTGTTCCTTGTCCTTGCCGGTGTCCTGGTGCCGGCATTGCAGCGCATGCGCGTCAACCAGACCGTGGGTTTCCTCCTGGTTGGCATCCTGTTCGGACCGCATGGCGTTGCTAGCTGGCTCCCCGGCCTGCCGTCATTGGAGTGGCTCAGCTTCCGCGATGTCGAAGCCATAAAACCAGTGGCGGAACTGGGTATCGTTTTCCTGATGTTCATGATCGGGTTGGAATTGTCCCCGAGCCGCTTGTGGTCGTTGCGCCGTGACGTGTTCGGCACCGGTATTGCTCAGGTGACGGTGACGGGCTTACTGATCGGGTTGTTTGCCCTTGCATTCGATAACACAGGGGCGGCTGCGGTGGCCATCGGGATCACGCTGGCCATGTCTAGCACTGCAGTTGTAATGGATCTGATGAGCCGCCAGCATACGCTACGCACCACCCTGGGGCAGAAGTGCTTTGGGATTCTCATGTTGCAGGACCTGGCGGTAGTGCCGGCCTTGATCCTGATCGAAGGACTAGGGAAGGGGCGCGGGCAATCCTTGGGACTCACACTTGTGCTGGCAGTGCTGCAAGCAGCAGCCACCATCAGCGTACTGTATTTCCTGGGGAAGCGCGTCACCAAGCCGCTGTTTGCTTCACCTGCGGTGCAACGTCAGCCGGAAGTGTTCGTGGCCCTGATCTTGCTGTTGACCCTCGGCATTGCAGCACTGACTGCATGGAGTGGGCTGTCATTAGCGCTTGGTGCGATGCTGGCGGGGCTTCTGCTTGCAGACAGCGAATTCCAGTATGAAGTGGAAATCATTGTCGAGCCCTTCAAGGGATTGCTGCTGGGACTATTTTTCATGGCGGTCGGAATGGAGATCGACTTGCGTGTCGTGGCCGCCTATCCCCTTCTTTTACCGGCTTCGGTGCTGACGCTGTTGGTTTTGAAGGGTACGGTGGTGGCGTTCCTATTGCGGGGGCTTGGCTGGCGGCGCGCAGTGCACGGTGGCCTGTTGCTGGGGCAGGGCGGGGAGTTCGCCTTCATTATCCTGGCCTATGCGGTAAGTACACAGGTGCTCTCGCGTGAGGGAAGCCAATTCCTTTTGCTCGTGGTGGGGCTGAGTATGTTGTTGGCGCCGATAGCGGCAGCAGCTGGCGCCATGCTGGTCCGGCGCGGTGAACGCGGCGACGACACTTCGCCGGCCCCTGCGAGCAATATGGTGACGCGGCTCAATGGCCACGTGATCATCGGTGGCTATGGCCGTGTCGGTCAACTGGTGGCCGACGTCTTGAAAAAGCAAGGTTTCGCCTATGTAGCGGTAGAGCGTGACCGGCATTTGGTTGAGGTCGCCCGGCGTGAACGCCGCGAAGACTGCGTGTTCACCGGCGACGCGTCCTTGCCCGAAATGATGCAACGGCTGGGCAGTACGCGTGCGGCCTGCGTAGTGTTGACGATGGACGACCCACGTGCCGCGCTGCACGCCGTCGCTGCGTTGCGGCGCCATTATCCCGAGCTTTGCTTACTGGCGCGCGCACGCGATGAGCGGCATGCCCGGGCCTTGAAGGTGGCAGGGGCGACCGAGGTGGTATCCGAAGCCGTTGAGTCCGGACTGCAATTGGCATGCTCCGCGCTCACGGCGGCGGGCATGCCAATCGGTGCCGCGGACTTCCATGTGGACCGCGAACGGGAAGAACTGCGCGCCAAGATAGATGAGCCCCGGTAGATGAATGAGCATCGAGGAGAAAAAATGACGACGTATAAGACCATCCTGGCGCACGCCGGGCCACCGTTTGACGCTGGCGTTGCGCGCGTCGCCGTTCAGCTGGCGCAGGCATTTGATGCGCGTCTGGTGGCGGTCGCCTGTTCCGGCATCGAGCTGCTACTGTCGCCGGGGTTGGTCGAGACTGGGAACGAGACGCTGGCTAGGCATTTGATGGATAAGATAGACGTCGCTAGCAGCGCGCTGGAACAATTGCGGGAAGTGGCAACGGTGGCGGGGGTGGCTGTACAGACCCTTCGCCTCAACGGGAGGGCGGAGAATGAGCTGATGGAGCACATGCTTTATGCGGACCTGGCTGTGGTAGGTCAGGGTCTTGAACGTCGCCAGGTGCGTAGTGGCTGGCGGACCTTGCCGGAGCAGTTACTACGCAATGCGTCACGTCCAGTCCTGGTGGTACCCGACGGCTATGCAGGCGCAACCTGCGGCCAGCGCGTATTGGTGGCCTGGGATGGCAGTGCCGCTGCGGCGCGCGCTGTATCAGCCGCAATTCCCTTGCTTTCCAAAGCCGCTGTCGTAGAAGCCGTGACGTACTCCACTGATGATGGCTTCAATGTGCCGGGCGAAATTGACTCACTTGCAACCTTCCTATCCTCACACGGTGTGTATGCGCGTACGCGTTTTCTGCGGGCGCGGCGTAATGTGGATATCGGCGAAGCGATGCTGGGGCATGCACGCTCTTCAGGCGCTAACCTGTTAGTCCTGGGCGGCTATGGGCATACAAGGTTGCGAGAGCTGGTGTTGGGCAGTGTCTCCACCACCGTCATGCGCGGCTTGCAGGTACCTGCTTTGTTCGCCCATTAATCATTCTTTTGTTCGTTCACTGTTTTCACCACTTTATACATCCAGTTATTGGTATGCGCAGTTCGATTTCCTCTTCTATGTTTGGCCAAGTTGGCAAGCTTCTTTATCTCGATAAGACCCTCCTGGCACTCCTGCTGTCGCTCCTGGTCGCCAGTACATTGACAATGTACTCGGCTGCCTACGATTTTCCCGGTCGCTTCGCACTGCATCTCAGGAACATTACGGTGGCGGTGAGCATCATGATCGTGATCGCAAACATTCCGCCCACGATCCTGATGCGATTTGGCCCTTATCTATATGGAACAGGTGTCTTGCTTTTGCTGGCTGTCGATCTGTTCGGCACCATAAAGAAGGGCTCGCAGCGCTGGCTGCATATCGGTTTCGAATTCCAGCCATCGGAGCTGATGAAGATCGCCACGCCATTGATGCTGGCATGGTATTTTCATACGTATTCGGATATTCGGCGCACCCGTTTGTTTGTGGTGGCTGGCGGTTTGCTGTTGGTGCCGGTGCTAATGATTCTCAAGCAACCAGACCTTGGGACCTCTATCTTGGTGTTCGCGGCGGGTTTCTATATCATCTTCCTTGCTGGACTGCCATGGAGGGTGCTGATCACTATGGCCGGGACCGCGCTATTAACAGCCCCGTTCATGTGGCCAATGCTGCACGACTATCAGCGGGACCGGATCCTGACCCTGCTCAACCCGGAGGCCGACCCGATGGGTAAAGGCTTCCAGATTCGGCAGGCGATCATTGCCATCGGCTCCGGCGGTCTTGCCGGCAAGGGCTGGATGGAGGGCACCCAGGGTCACCTTGGTTTCGTGCCTGAGCGTTCAACCGACATGGTGCTGTCAGTGTTCTCGGAAGAATTCGGGTTGGCCGGTATCGTGGCGCTGCTCCTTTTGTTTTCCTTTCTGATTGTACGCGGCACGCAGATTTCGATCGGCGCGGCGACCCTTTACTCACGCCTGTTGGCCGCGGCAATGTCGATGATCATTTTCACCTACGTGTTCGTAAACATCGCGATGGTGAGCGGGATGGCGCCTGTCGTTGGTATCCCATTGCCATTTCTCACTTACGGCGGAACTGCGCTCGTGACGATTTGCACGGCGTGCGGCATCCTGTTGGGAGTTCATCGCGAGGCGTGCGGTGTGATTGTTGGCAAGAGGTAAAAGAGGTTGATCAAATGGCAGTCCGATGCATGGCGCACCGGGCGCCACGATCCTTCTCTTCTGAAGGCCGACTATCCGGAGGCCAGTTCGAAACAATGCTTAAACCGGAGCGACGCCCATACATGGTCAACGAGCGTGCCGTAGTAACGGCGCTGCTGATTCCGGGTGGGTTTTCCAGTGGTTCAATTGCCGTCCCCACTAGCAAGAGGGCTCAGATCAGTGATCCGCAAGTGCGTAAGCTAGCGGATGACATCATCGCTACCCAGCAACGCGAAATTGGCGAAATGGAGCGATACATCGATCGCCTCGAGACGCAACGATAAGGCGCCGGTGTTCGCCTACCGGCGCTTTTGGCCGCCCTCCAGGGTCAGCCGGGCCAGCTCATTCTTGGTGCGCGCCTGGAGCCAGGCCGTTGCGCGGCGGGCCTCCGCGCTGGCGAACGGGCGTGTGCAGGCGGCGGTTAAGGTTGGCACCTCGGTTCCCGCCGACGTAAGCGCCATGCCAACCATCACCTCATCACATTGCGGAAACTGCGCCGCGAACTCGCGGGCAATATCCCCAGCATTGCGGCGCCATTGATCGTGTTGCGATAGCTCGTGCTTCAGTTGGTCGATTGTTGCCTCGCGCTCACGCAGTCCCTGTTGCGTGTCACGGAAGATCTCGCCCACAATATCCGCTTTGAGTACGCCTACATCGACCCGGCTGTCTTCGGCCTGGTGGACTTTGAGTTTCGTATCGGGCAAACCGGCTGGAGCGAGTTTGCCTTGAATGCCGGCTATCACGCCAGCCGCCAGGCGCCGCCCGATCAATGTCAGCTCGATGCTGCGCTGTTGTGGCGACAGGCGCACGTCGACGACGTGGGCGCTTTGGTCGCTGAACTGCTCACGCACGAATTGACGGGCACGGCTGCGGAACACCTCCTGTTCGACCAATTGAATCGCAAGGTAGATACTGGGCAGGGCCGTCACGGTAACGACCAGCAGCAAGGTGCGCTTCACGCGTCGTTCCACCTGCTGATCCACGAATTTCCGGTGCGGTAGCCGAAGGTACTCAATTACGATGACAGCTGCAGCGGCGATGAATACGCAGTTGATGGAAAAGAGATAGAAGGCGCCGCCAAAGACGGACCAGTCGCGGTTGGCCAGTCCATAGCCCGCCGTGCAAAGCGGGGGCATGAGTGCCGTGGCGATCGCGACGCCGGGAATGACATTGGATTTCTCTTTACGCGTCATGCCAATCATCCCTGCCAAACCGCCAGCGAGCGCAATCAGCACATCCCACAAAGTTGGGGTCGTGCGGGCCAAAAGTTCCGATTGAGCTTCGTCGAGCGGGGTGAGAAGGAAGTACAGCGTGGCAGTCGCCAGGCTGATTCCTGCTGCGATCGCCAGGTTGGCCAGTGAGCGCCGGATCAGGGCAAAGTCATAAATGCCAATGCCGTAGCCGATCCCTACGATCGGTCCCATGAGCGGCGAAATGAGCATGGCCCCGATAATGACTGCCGGCGAATTGATGTTGAGTCCGATCGAGGCAATAACGATGGCGAAGATCAGGATCCATGGCGTGGCACCCCGCAACTCGACGCCGGCGCGCAGCGCGCTGTCGATAACGTCGTCATCCGCTTTGTCGTGCAGCAGGCTGAAGCGATGGGAGCGGGGCGTAGCTTGGTTTTCGGTCAAAGTTGCGGTCCTTTTCAATCGGGATTTGCTCTTAAGTCCGCCGCTGGCGATTGCTGGAAGCGCTCGATCGCAGCGGCCACCATGCCCTCGACGCTGCCTCGCTCGTCAAACTGGGTGCGCAGGTAGTGGGCGTCGCCACCGGTATGAGTCACCTGATATATGTGGTCCAGCGCGGCGCTGCTGCCAAGCGTGCGCGCATACGGCTCCAGCTTCCGCAACGTCGTCAGGATATCTTCACGCAGTACGATGCTTTCATGCCGCTGTGGATGGACCAGCGTGCCATCGAGGCCAAAGCGGCACGCCTGGAATCGGTTGTAGTTGTAGACCAGATAGTCCCTCTCCTGTGGCGGTGGTTCGTTGCGATCAAGCAGCCAGGCGCACAGCGCTTGCAGGTAGCCCGCCAGCGCTGCAGCACGTTCAACCGTGAGCGGGGTATCGCAGACGCGCAGTTCGATCGTGCCGTACTCCGGTTTTGGTCGAATGTCCCAGTAAAAGTCCTTCATGCTCTTCACGACGCCGGTATGCTCCATGTGGGCGAAGTAATCGCTCTCGAAGCTGGACCAGTCGAGCAGGAACGGTGCGCGTCCACTAAGGGGAAAGGCAAAGACCGAATTCAAGCGCGCAGAGTTGAACAGGGTATCGCTGCCCTGGATAAACGGCGACGATGCGGAAAGGGCGATGAAGTGCGGCACAAAGCGGTTCAAGGAGTGCAGCAGGAACAGCGCGTCGTCGCCGGAAGCGCAGCCGATATGCACGTGCTGGCCAAATACGGTGAACTGTTTCGCGAGATAGCCGTAGAGCGCGGAGACTTCCTTGAAGCGCGGCTTAGCGTAGATGCGCCGCTCATTCCAGCGCTGGAATGGGTGGGTGCCGCCGCCGCATACGCCAACATTCAGGCGCTTGCCGGCCACCACCAGCAGATCCCGTATTTCCTGCAGCTGCTGCAGCAAGGGACCGTGTGCGGTCTGGACCGAGGAGTTGATCTCGATCATGCTTTCGGTGATCTCGGGCGTGACATTGCCGGGAAACGGGCGGCGTCCCAGTAGATCGAGCATATCCGGCGAGGCGGGCGACAGATCGTAATCACTGGCACTGACCAGTTGCAGTTCAAGCTCGACGCCCATGCTCAAGGCGGCCGATTGGGAGAATGGCTGCAGCGGCATATTAGTCCTTTCGCTCGCTTTGGGTTTCGCGCGCGAGGCGCAGTGCAAGATAGGTCAGCGCGGGACCGGCCACCTCCAGTAGTAGGGCCATGGCTGCCAGGGCGTCGAGCCGGTCCACCAGCTGCAATTCCATATAGCGTGATTGTTCGAGCAAGAGTAAGGCGAAGACGGACATCGGCGCCAGCGCTATGCCGGTCAGGTAACCCTTACGCAGCGTGATGCCGCTGGCGCGGGCAGTGGCGCTGCTGACCGCGATCTTGATGGCCATGCGCGCGAGCACCAGCGTCACGCCCAGTAGCGCACCGGCCCAGGCATGCTCCCACGCGATGGTGCTGGCCACATAGAAGAATAGGAGTACGCTTAACAGGTCGCCCAGCACCCCGAAATTGCGCTGCGTGCGGCTCAAACTGACTCGTCGATGGCGCGCAACCAGGCCAAAGGTCAATGCTGCAACGATCGGAGAGAGCTTTAATACGTGGGTGAGCGAAACTAGAAGCAGGACGCCGAAGGCGAAGGCGATCGTTCCATCGGCACTCAAGCGGCCCATGCGTCGTAGCCAGGCCGGAACGATAACCCCGGCAGTCACACCAATCCCTGCGGAGACCAGTAGAACAAATATGCTGTGCCAGCCGGCGCTCATCCAGTCGCCTGAGCTCTGGTAGACGCCGACACCAAGGATGATCTTGAACATGCACACGGCCATGACGCAATTGATTGCCGTGAGATGCAACACACGTTCCGTGACTTGGCCGGCGGCGCGCTCCTCGTTGATCACGCGTAACACGCTGGCGGGCGAAGTCGACATGGCTAAGGCACCCAAAAGCCAGGCGGAGAGGGATGACTGTCCAGCGAACTTGGCAAGGGATACGACGACAGCAAAGGTGAGCAGGCTTTCCAAAGCGCCCGTCAAGGCAATCCACGGATTGTCGCGCAACCACGCAATATTGATGCGGTAACCAAGCTCAAAAAGCATCAGGCCAAATGCGAGGTTGGCCCCGATCAACAGCACCTCGGCATTTTGATTGGCCAGGAAGGCAGATACGCTATTGCCAAATGCGAATCCAAGTATCGCGTAAATGCTGATGCGCGGCAGGTGTGTGAAGCGGCTGAAGACTTCACCAAGTACCCATGCCATGGCCAATGCAAATGGCCATGTAAGCAGCTGCAGATTGCTACTGAGTTCGAGCATAATTGCCTCCTGTTCTTGTTGTGTACAGCACTGGGGCGCACGTTACAGGCCGTATTCTTGCACCATATACACATTTGGTGCAATATAAAATCCTCGCAAGCAAGAGCTCTGACGAATCCAAGGCAGTCGGGCTGTCATAGCAAAATATGGAAAATACACCAATCCCTGACGACATTCGGCGCTACGTGCTTACCCGTGTCCCCTCGGTTCCATATATGGAAGCGATACTGTTGTTGCGTGAAAAGCGGGATGTCAGCTGGGAGGCTGAGCAAGTAGCGCGCAGGCTTTATCTGAGTGAAGGACAGGCCGATCTTCTGCTGCAGCAATTGCGAGATGATGGAGTCGTCCAGTTGATCCAAGGAAAGACCAATGCCTATTCTTATGCCCCGGTATCCGGTGAGCTGGGTGAGTTGATGGATCGCGTGGCGCAAGCATATATTACGAACCTGATCGCGATCAGCACGCTAATCCATTCGCGTGCCGGAGGTAAAGCGAAGATGCTGGCAGACGCGTTTGTTTGGAGAAAGGATAAGTAGCGATGGCTAGTTTGATCTATTTCCTGTGTGCGATTACCGCGCTGGCATGTGCTGTATTGGTACTGCGTAGCTATCGGAATACTCGACACCGTCTGCTATTCTGGTGTGGCCTGTGCTTTGCAGGCATGTTCGCTGGAAATCTCTTACTGATCATCGATCGCATTGTCATGCCCGACACCGATCTGTCGACCGTTAGGCTTGTTGTTGGATTAATCGCCCTATTGCCACTGCTGTATGGGCTGGTGTGGGAGGACGAGTGATGCTTAACGTGTGGCTCAGCGGCGCCATCTGCATGGCGGCACTCACGATTGCTCTATTCTTCCTGCGGTTTTGGCATCACACTAGCGATCGATTGTTCCTATACTTCGCGCTGGCCTTCGTGTTGGAGTCGGCGCATCGGTTGGCCTTTGTCTGGCCATCAGCCAATCTAGACGGTCCGCACATCTATATCCTGCGCCTGCTCGAGTACGCATTGATCATGTGGGCCATCATCCAGAAAAATCGCAAGCGCCCCGCCGAGGTGCCGGAAAATGAAGGGTCATAGGTCTGCAAGTGGCGTGCGAGCTGCGTTCGCCTTTGGCGCAACCTCGGTGATCAATGCTCCAAGGTCCTTTTCCAGGCGGGCCAACTGCTTGGGCGTCATTTTCTGAAGCGCTGCCGGTAGAACCCCACTAAACGGAGTGGGGGCCGACTTGAGAATTCTCTTTCCTTGAACCGTGGCGTTGAGAGCCACGGCGCGCCGATCAGTTTCGCTTGGTTTGGCCGCGATTAGCGTTTGCTCGACCAGGGCCTTGACCAGGTTACTGGCTGTGGTTTGATGGATATCGAGAGCTCGCGCCAGTTCGCTGACGCCAATCCCTGGGCGCTGGCTGATGACGCTAAGTGCCCACAACTGCGCTCCCCCGATGCCGGCGGTCCGTTCAACCTCCCGGAAGTGGGTGCGTACCGCATTGAATAGAATGCGGAACTGCCGCAATACACGGACGGATGGTTCTGTGGAATCGATGGCAGGCATGGCGTCATTTAAATTTTGGTGGCGGCAACATTGTACGCCGCTAAGCGCCCCAGGGAACAGGGCTCCCTGCGGGCGTCGCGCTAAAGGATTTGTGCAAATGCAAAAAAATGACCATATAATCAGTTCTTGTTTTCAGATGGCTGGCCGGAATTCATGAGCCGGTCTTCAATCCTCTCTGTGTCGGGAGCTAAACCCTTGAAGTCGCTTTTATTCAAGACGGAAGCCGAACTCGGCGCAATGCACTGGGCGCCCGATGGGCAGGACTCTGGTCGCTGGCAGCAGGTGCTGCGGGCTGCCTTCATCATACTGTTAATTGCGGGCATTGCCTGGCTCGAGTTCGTGAGTGGACCGGACGTCCATTTGTTCGTATTCTATTTGATGCCGATTTTGCTGGTAACGAACGGGTTCGGACAGATTGCCGGCATCCTGATGAGCATTCTGTGTGTCGCTTGTAATATCGCGGTCGCTTGGTTCGCCGACTCCGGCTTTGCGGTTCCGGACGTCCTCACGGCGGCGGCGCGACTGTTGATGTCGTTGCTGGTGGTGGTCGCCTGGGGGCGTTTGCAAGCGATGGGCCGGGCATTGGCGGAACTCAGTCTGACCGATCCGCTAACTGGTTTGCAGAACCGGCGTGCCTGCGTATTGCGGGGTGACGCTGAATTGGCGCGCATGCGGCGTAGCGGCGAGTGCCTGAGTCTGATGTACATCGATCTGGATAATTTCAAGTCGGTGAACGACAGTCATGGCCATAAGGGCGGTGACCGGGTCTTGCGCGCAACGGCGGATGCCTTGCGTGAGTTCCTTCGCCGAAGCGACTTAGCTGTCAGGATAGGTGGAGATGAGTTTGCGGTGATCCTTCCTGCCACGGGCAGAGTTGGTGGGCGCAGACTTGGGGAGGAGGTAAGCAGATGCCTCCGTCTCCTGTACATCAAAGAAGGTGTTGCAGTCACTGCGAGCGTTGGTGTGGCAACTTACTATACAGCGCCGGAATCGTTTGAGGAGGTCCTGCATTTCTCAGACCAACTGATGTACCAGATCAAACGCAATGGAAAAGATGGCGTCTTGCAGCAGGACGTTGGGCACCCGATGAACTCTTCGGAGTGAAGAGGCGCTGCCTTGAAAGCTCTTGGCCGGGGCAATCCTCAGAACTGCCATCGCACAGACGACATCACGCCACGTTCGAATTGAATCCTGTTTTCTCCAATTAATGGGGTGCGGTACGTTCGCCGTCGACTAACAGGGATTCCACCATCTAGGTAAGGGTATCCTACAGTGGGAGGCTATTGGTCAGTCAAATCGCATGTGGCTTCTCGTTACTTGGATCCTGCGGCAGGAGCTCACGTTCTACGATGCTGAACCGATCATAGCGCAATGTCAGGGTTCCGATGCTCAAACGTCGGCGGGCCAGCATATACCAGGAGCGGAAGTCCAACGCTACCCCGTTCGCCCCCATCAGGGTATCACTACGCATTGCCTGAAACAGCAGCTACCAGCCGGCTGCGGGGTGCCATATGGGGGCAACCAAGACGAGTAAAATGCCGACATGACATACCGATTCCTTCCACTATCCCTGGCTTTGCTTGCCACCCAGTGCTATGCGGCCGAATTGCACGGCCTACTCGATTTGCGCGCCGCGCATTCCAATTCCGGCCGCAGCTTCCTGGATGGCGGCATGGGCAAGACGCGCTATGACACCACGGCGCCGGCTGTGAGCATCGGCCAGGCGGTGCTGCGCGCGGAGTTCGATGTGCTCGATACCGTCAGTGCCGGCGTGGAGTTGAGCGGCGATGACCGGCACCACAATGTGGTCGATGTGCGTGAAGCCTGGATCGCCTGGAGTCCGGTGCCGTCCGGCGCGTGGAAGGGGCGCGTGAGAGCGGGGTATTTTTTCCCGCCTACGAGCGTCGAGATCGACTACGAAGGCCCGGGCTGGACGCCGACGCGCACCATTTCCAGCGCGGCCATCAACAGCTGGATCGGCGAGGAACTGCGCACCAATGGCGTTGAGTGGAGCGCGCGCCGGATGGGGCGCCATGTCGATGCGCCGTATGACGTCGGCGTGGTCGCGGCTGTCTTCACCGGCAACGATCCAGCTGGCACCATGTTGGCCTGGCGTGGCTGGTCAATCAGCGACCGCATCGCTGGACGGAACGAGGCGCTGCAACTGGCCGATCTGCCGGTGTACCGGGCTGACGGCGCCATTCCGCGCCAGTCGCGCACCATCCATCCGTTCCGCGAAATCGACGGAAGGCCCGGCTACTATGTGGGCGGCAACTTGCGGGCTGGCCGCGGACTGGATTTGGCGGCGCTCCATTACGATAACCGTGCCAATCCGCTGGCGGTGCAGGGCGGCCAGTACGGATGGCGGACGCGTTTTGATCATGCTAGTGTGGCCTGGCGTCCCGCGCCGGGCTGGGAATTGCTGGCGCAGGCCATGCGGGGCAATACGCTGATGGGAGCCAATGGCGTCGCACTCGATTTTCGCGCCTGGTATGCCCTGGCCAGCCGCCGCATCGGCCGTGGCACGCTGGCGCTGCGCTATGATCGCTTCAGTACCAGTGAGCACGATATCCTGCCCGATGATCCGAACAATGAGCACGGCCATGCAATGGCGCTGGCCTATCGGCTGCCGCTGGCCGACGGCTGGACTCTGATGTTCGAATATTTGTTCGTGCACAGTGATCGCTCTGCTCGTGACTTGATTGGCGAACCGAGGAAGCAGGCTGAGCGCAGCTTGCTGGCGGCGCTGCGCTGGCAGTTCTGACGGCCGGCACGGGGTGACGCGAGGTATGTCGACTGCACCCGCCAAGCCATCGGTTTGTGGATGGTGCGGCTCAGTGCGCGTGCCCAGCGCCTTAAGCGGCCGATGACGACGGCATCGCCGGGGGGGGGGGGAATGCAGGGCTCAGGGCGCTTGCCAGAGTCGCCCATTCCAACAGACTTCTCTGACCGACAATCTTCGCGAGCCATGACAGTACTTCGCTTCCCGGCCAGCTTGAAAGGCCCTTTTTCAATTTGCCCCCCGGTCGATCTGCCCTCCCATGGCGAACGCAGTTCCCTCTCGGAAAATGGAAACCCGCCTGCACAAGGGGTTCGTTACCCTTAGATATTGTCCGCTTGACAATGCGGTAGGGGGCATCCTAATATGGCATTAGGATGATCGTCCTAATGGTTGGACTCAATATTCGAAGATTGTGCGATGAGTGAAAGTGGGACACGTGAACGTATTGTTGAAGCGGCCAATGATCTGTTCTATCAACAGGGCTTTGAGCAGACTTCGTTCACGCATATTGCCGAGGCAGTAGGCATCACGCGCGGCAATTTTTACTATCACTTTAAGTCAAAAGACGAGATTCTCGATGCGGTGATCTCCGCGCGGTTTAGCGCGACCGAGGCAATGCTTGAGCGGTGGGGCCAGGTGAGCGGCAATCCAGAGGGCAGACTGTGCTGCTTTGCCGAAATTCTCGTGGTGAATTGCGCGAAGATCATGGGCTACGGTTGTCCGGTTGGGACGCTCAGTACGGAATTGGCGACGCTGAATCATCCATCGCGGCGCGGAGCCGACGAGATCTTTTCTCTCTTTCGCATCTGGCTGCGTAGACAGTTCGAGTTGGCGGGGCGGTCCGGCGATGCAGATGATTTGGCGATGCATCTGCTGTCCCGCAGCCAGGGTATTGCCACGCTAGCACATGCGTTTCAAGACGAAGAATTCATCCGCAAGGAGGTCAAAACAATGCGTGAGTGGATAAAGGGAGTTTGCACATGTTCATCGTAACACTGCGCTTTTCACACAATAGAGGCCTGGCGGCCCAGCACATGGACGCACACAAGGCTTGGATACGACGAGGCGTGGAAGACGGCGTGTTTCTGCTAGTGGGCAGTCTGCAGCCGAATTCCGGCGGCGCCATTATTGCCCACAACATTTCCTTGCCTTCCCTACGTGAGTGCGTAGCGCAGGATCCATTTGTTATAGAAGGAATTGTCGCGGCCGAGATATTGGAAATTGCGCCTTCGCTGACAGATGCGCGTCTTGCCTTCCTGAAGGCCGAGGCCCCAGCATGACGGCACTGGTGGAAGGACCCGATGGTGGAGCACGGTGTCGATGGTGTGCGGCGGCGCCGGAATTTCTACACTATCACGATTCCGAATGGGGCTATCCGGTCACGGACGATGCTCGCCTTTTTGAAAAGATCTGCCTTGAAGGCTTTCAATCAGGATTAAGCTGGCGAACCATTCTGGCTAAAAGGGAAAACTTCCGGCGCGCTTTCCATAACTTCGATATTAAACGGGTCGCACGATTTACTGAAAAGGATGTCGAGCGATTGCTGCAGGATGAGGGCATCGTCCGCCATCGCGGTAAGATCGAAGCGGTTGTCAACAACGCCAAGCGCGCCCAAGAGTTGATTGCCAGAGAGGGCTCGCTGGCACGATTCATCTGGAAGTTTGAGCCGCGACCAGGCGAAGTAGCGCGGCCGCAAACGGTGTCGACTTCAGTGGAAGCCACAGCGCTGTCCAAAGAATTGAAGAAACTTGGCTGGAAGTTTGTCGGGCCCACCACTGTGTAGCGTTTATGCAGGCAATGGGGTTGGTTAACGATCACGTGGAGGGCTGCGTGATTCGTGAGTTAGCCGAGCGTGCACGGTCAAAGCTAAAGCGCGCATGAGCGCGGAATCGCGGCGTCGGAGATGTCAGAGCATTTGCTGGTCTCAGAGTAGCAAGGTAGTGATTGAGCGAAGCCGCGCTCCTGCTACTGTCCCGTTATGCCAGCGAGTGCCCGTCCAGCGCTATCGCTATTAACCACAGGCGATTCCAGCATCAGCACCAGGAGGTCGGACGGCGGCAAGCTACCGCTGACCGCGAGACCGTGGCCCTTTTCGGTGTTCGGGGTACGTGGCAGGATTCTCAACCCGTCAATTGCAAGGACTGGATGCGAATGAGCTGCTCACTCTGCTTATCTCTGCCGTAATGGGCACGTTGAGATTGGATAACGCCATGTCCGCCGTTTGGCAGGCTCGAAAGGCTCCATCTACAGGGCCGCATTTTGGTCGCACCCTACTTGAATGCTCGCAATGCATATAAAATGAGGGGAAGGTTAAAGTAGGGGCCTTGCCATGGAAGCGAAAGTTTGGCGGTCAGGCGGGTATGAAAAAAGTATGAAAAACCGGGGTGAATTTGGGTAGACAACGAAAGAAACGAAAGTCAGGCGCGCACTATGAAAATGGGTCTCTCGCCGTCCACCAAAGTTTCGTTTGTCGCCATTTACACTGCAGGGTTTGGCTACTCTTGGCGCATCAGTGAGTTGCGAATGACTTAGGGATAGCCGCAGCGCGTCGATGTAAAATGGTAGAGAATCGGTCGTCGTACTGATGTGTTTTATTGATGGTATCGCTGCTGGTATTTCTTCGACGACCTCTGAGAATCGCTCGCTGAATCAAGGACTTCGGTCTGCCGTAAATAATAGAGTGGGAATGATTTGATGTCTGGCATCTGCTGGCAGTAACAGGCGGTAAAACACACATAAGCCCTTGATTTCACGGGCTTTTTTTGTTATCTCGCCTAGCATTGTCTGGCAACGATTGGCACGGGTAAGCGATGTTTTTTCATGGCATTCTTAATGGTATGATCTCGCGGCGATGCCATGATCGGCGATCATACTCCGTGATCGCATTCCAGTCAGCCTGGCATTGACGTTCGCTCTCGTAGCCATCTCCCGAACGGCTCCAGCTATGGAACTCATCGAACGGCACACCTGCTCGTTTTGCGGCCATGCCGAGGTTAATCCACTCGGTGCGAGTTGCAGGCGGTGTGATGTGATGCAAGGTGTCGATCGCGCGCTGCGATTCGACCGGCAGCACTTGCCCCCGAGGGGGGCAAGGCCGACGAGCCGGGGCGCGAGTACCCGCGCATGTATTAGCACTTCGCACGCCTGGTGGCCGCACGCCAATCGGACCTCGACATGTCGCCGCTGCGCGCTGTGGCTGACGCCCGCCTGGTCGGCAAACACGTCACCGTCGAATCGTTCGTGGAGTAGCTAATACAACCCTCAGACATTGGTGGCCGTGATGAAAAGGATTGTTATACTAATATCTTTCTACGCTGGAGGAAAACCATGTCCTTGCTGCGCCAAGCCACTATTCAACTGGTCCTTGTATTAATGCTCGCCTCTTGCGGAGGTGGGAAAGAAGGGGCGCTTACTGAGCGAAGAAAGGCCTCTGGTGCAGTAGCGACAACGATCGATTCATCGGCACATTATCGTGATTTGGTAATCCGGTTATATCTGGCTTATTTCGGACGGCCACCTGATCCTGGCGGCATGAGCTTTTATACAGAGCAGTTTCGCCTGGCCAATGCTCCAGTAGACTTCAAAGAGTTATCATCCGCATATGGTAGGAATGCTACTATTAAAGCGCTAGTTGATAGCTTCGGTGAAAGTCAGGAGTCTAAAGATTTATATGGAACTGACAACAACGGTTTCATAACCGCTGTCTACCAGAACATATTCAATCGCGAACCAGACGCAACAGGTAAAGCCTTTTGGCTTGACGTTCTTCAGCGTGGTGTCGTCACACGAGCGAATATGGCAATCTCCATCATGGGTGGTGCGCGTTCAACAGATGTGACGGTGGTTGACAAGAAGGTTGCCGTATCGGGGTTCTGGACGGCATCTTTAGATACAGCTGACGAGCAAGCCGCATACTCCGGTTTAGCTTCGAATTTGATTGCAAGGCAACTGATTCGTACTGTTGGAGAAAGCACCAATGAGGAGGAATCGAAGCAAGCTGTAAGTTCTGCATTAAAGGATCTGGTCGCGACAGCGGCGATACCGGTCAAGCCCGATTTTACCGTTGTAGGCTTCGCAACAATGGACCAAAGAATGGCTGGAGCTCGCATCGATCTCGTCTGTATTGATGGCGCCAAAACTACTACGCATGCCGATAGCGTCGGCCGCTTTACTTTGCAAATTGTCGGGGAGGCTTTTCCGTGCGTCGTCGCAGCTCACGGAACCGGCGAGCAGTTTGGCTTTATTTTCCATTCTGCCATTACAGGATTTTCGACAGCTCGTGTTTCTCCCATTACCGATGCCGCACTCGCGTTAGCTCTTGATCGGAATCCTTCGGAAATCGATTTTGGCGCGCAGAAAAACTATTTGTCGAAATTAACATCGACCGCCTTGATTTCAGGTGCGAGTAAACTGAGGGAAGTCATGCCGGCGGAAGTGAAACTGCCATCAGATGACCCATTTACTGTGCAGAAAGGAGGGAATGTCGATGCGTTCCAGGCATCGATGGCGGTGATCAGAAAACTACTAATTGATGAAGACATGGACTGGGAGGATGCAATTGCATACGTGAGATTAGGTGAGAACTGGTATAGTAAATCACCTTTCATTACATCAGTTACTCCCTGGGATGGACTTCCGGGTGAGATGATTACAGTTAAAGGAACTGATCTCCCTCCGTCACCTCGTATTGTTTTTCAAAGTTCGATCGGCGAGCAAATTACGGCGAACTTGATTTCTTCCAGCAGCAGTAATGTGCAGTTTCTTGTTCCACAAAACGTGAAGCGGGGAATGTATAGACTTCTCGCAAACGGTTTCGATTTCTTCCCACTCGGGTTCTTTGTAAAAATCCCCGATCCAGATTACTACGCGCCTTTTTATCAATCCGGAAAGATGCATAACAGAATCCAATCTGACTTTGCACGCGCAGCTGACGCTTTGAATCATTCTATGGCCGGCAGTATTTTTCGATATCCCGGCCGAGAGCGAAGTGGTGTCAAGTGTTCTGTCCGAATTAATGATGATGGTTCAATTTCACGCTTGGATGAGAATGGCAAAATTATTGAGCATTATTCATGGGAAAATAAGAACGACGACCCGTTGCGCGCTTATCCGAGGCTCTATATGGAGCCCAAGTTGGGAAAATACGTTGAACTTGTCCCCCAAGGGTTATCCATACCGGCGCATTCGTTCGCGTTCTCACACTCTTATACCTCGGCATTCGATTTGTGCGTGGGGCCTGGCGCAGATTCGGGCTTTCAGTTCTTTGCTGGACCAGCAACAAAGAACTGGGCCAAACTTAAAGAGGGAAAGTACGCCGGTGGGTGGGTTTATGCGATCGAAGGATATAAGCATAGCTTTTATGAGGAAGGTGGAATATTCTCTACTGCGCTTAATCGAAAAATTAACGGTGGGGATAGTTATCGTTGCGGCTTCACAGTGAGTCAAGGAATCGTTAGGGTATGGTTAACTGCTGAGGATGACGAGGAAAAGGAGCTGCCTGTTGCTACGTTCTTAATCTCGGATAAATTTACGTATGAACCGCCCATTGATCGCTCCAATTTCAGCACTTCGGAAATTTTTCACGATCCACTTATAGCGCCTGAAAATAACTATCGGCTTCTGTCTGCCAAACCATTCGAATATTCCAACGAGCCAAAATTCGTTCTTGAGCCGAAAGTTTTTCATCCTGATGGAGGAATGACTTTTTACGTTCATTATGGTGTCTACGACTATGACTATGCTCCCGGTAAATTTCGAGCCGAGGGATATTTGCATTGTGACACTTACGGCGAGCCGTGGCGCACACCAATTTAAAGAAATGCGTCGGAAAAGTAGACCTCCCTCGAAGCACGGGTCCCTGATCCTGCGATCAAGTGAAATGCATTATAGGGAAAGGAAACATTTGGAAATAAAGTAGTTGAAGCAATTTTGAAAACGCAAATAGAATACGCACACCCGAAATTCTTTCGATCGGTCTTGGCTCAGGTGACCCTTGCGCCAAGCTCGTGGCTAGGCGCGTCGCAGTCAGCGATTACCGTGGGATGTCTCTATTGGTGAGGTTCCCACGAAATTTCGTCTTCCTTGGGTGACGTAAAATAGACGTCATACAGGAAGAGGCAGAAATGAAGAAATTACCCCGCCAGGCATTTACCGTGGAGTTCAAGACGCAGGCCGTTGATCGAGTCGCAGCGGGCCAGTCGATTCCGGTGGTATCCGATGAACTTGGCATTAACGACCAGACCTTACGCAACTGGGTTAAGGCTTCGCAGGCTGGCAAGTTGGCCGGTGCAGGTGCCAAGGTCATCACTCCGACTGAAATGGAGCTTTCGCGGTTGCGGGCTGAACTAGCAAAGGCCAAGCGCGAGAACGAAATTTTAAAAAAGGCAGCGGCGTACTTCGCGCAAGAAATTCTGTGAAGTACGCCTGGATCGACGCCAATCGCTCGGCGTACGCATTGAACGAGATGTGCAGCGTGCTTGAAGTCAGCATCAGCGGCTTCCGCGCCTGGAAGCGTGGCGGAACTCCAGAACGCAAGCGTCTGACGGACGAACAGATGATCGCGTTGATGAAGGCTATCCACGAGGAATTGAAGGCTGCCTATGGCAGTCTGAGGATGATGCGTGAATTGCGCCTGCGTGGCTTCAGTGCGGGCAAAGAACGCGCTGAGCGGCTGATGCGTGAAAATGGGATCCGGGCACGCCATAAACGGCGCTACAAAGTGACGACGGATTCGCGGCACGGACTGCCCGTCGCGCCGAATCTGTTGGCGCGGGAGTTCACACCGACCGAGCCAAACCCGGTCTGGACCTCGGACATCACTTACCTTTGGACGGACGAGGGCTGGCTGTACTTGGCCATTGTGCTGGATCTGCTCAACCGGGAAGTGGTGGGCTGGTCGCTCAAGCCGCAAATGAAAGCCGATATTGCGACAGATGCCCTGACCATGGCTTGGTTCCGCCGCCGCCCAGCGCCAGGCCTGCTGTGCCACTCTGATCGCGGCAGTCAGTACGCGAGCAAGGCTTTCCAAAGCAAGCTGAGCGAGTACGGCATGATTTGCTCGATGAGCAGGAAAGGCAACTGCTGGGACAATGCGCCAACGGAAAGCTGGTTCAACAGCTTCAAGAACGAGCGAGTTCACGGCATTCGTTACAAAACGCATGAGCAGATGAAGGCAGCCAGCTTTGAATACATCGAGGTCTTCTATAATCGGCGGCGGCAACATTCAAGTCTTAGCTACCGTTCGCCGACGCAGTATCTAGGAGACTGGGCCATTAGAAATCAGCAGTTGAACGCTGCATAGGTGTCTCCCGATGGAAGGCGAAAAACCGAGGGAAGCTCAGGTCGCCCTGGGCTATTGGTCAGGGCGATCAGCGTACGCTGCAAACTAGCCTATTTGGCTTTAACCTCCAGTTCTTCAATGCAGTCCGTTCCGAAGAGCTTGCGCACAGTTGACCTGCTCCCTAATTTAGTACGGCCCCGAACTGGAGTCCACGGTTAATAACCCTTCCGCAAACTGCTTCGGTGTCAGATTCCTCAGCGTACTGTGCGGCCGTTCCTCTTTGTACTCCCGATGCCAGGCTTCGATCACCTGGCGCGCATGCCGCAATGAGATAAACCAGTGCTCGTTCAAGCATTCATCGCGAAACTTGCCATTGAAGCTTTCGACGTAGGCGTTCTGCTGCGGTTTGCCGGGCGCAATAAACTTCAGCTGGAGCTTGTGCTGATACGCCCATGTATCCAAGTTTTCCCTGCAAACTCTGGTCCGTTATCGACGGTCACCGAGCTTGGTAAGCCCCGCGATTCAGCGAGACGTTCCAGCACCGAGGCGACACGCCAACCAGCCAGCGAGGTATCGACTTCGATAGCCAAGCACTCCTTCGTGAAATCATCCACGATATTCAAGCAGCGCAACCGCCTGCCATCAACAAAGCCATCCGACACAAAGTCCATCGACCAGCTTTGATTAGCGCCTGTAGCCATCACCCTGACGGTACGTTCCACCCCGCCGATGCGTTTGCGCTTCCTGCGCCGAACCATCAAGCCTGCCGCGTGGTACACGCGGTAGGTACGCTTCCAATTGAGCGTCCATCCTTCTCGGCGCAGCAGCACATGCAGGCGACGGTATCCATAGCGCCGCTTTTGGCCAGCCAGCGCAGTCAGCCGCGCCAGCAATGGCTCATCGTCCGGGCGCTTCGCCGCATACCGAAACAACGATCTGAAGATTCCAATCAGCCCGCAGGCTCGCGTCACGCCCAACGCATGGATGGTCATTAAATGCGCCACGGCGAGCCGCTTCGCTTGCGGGCCTACCACTTTCGGCTGACCACGTCCTTTAGCGCCGCGTTATCCAGCATGGCATCGGCCAACAGGTGCTTAAGCTTCGAGTTTTCCGCTTCAAGCTCCTTCAATCGCTGAGCTTCCGAGACCGTCATGCCGCCGAACTTCGTCTTCCAGTTGTAGAACGTCGCTTCGGCAATGCCATATTTCCGGCTCAGGTCAGCCACCCTGGCGCCAGCTTCGGCCTCCTTCAGCACACCAATGATCTGCTCTTCAGTAAATCGCTTTTTCATGCCTGCCTCCCCTGTGGCAGACTCCAGATTAACACCGTACTAATTCATGGGAGCAGGTCACCTGGCGTGAGAACAAGTCCAGTACCACAGCCAGATAAAGCCATCCCTCATAAGTGCGCAGATACGTAATGTCCGTGACCCAGACTTTATTCGGCTCGGTCACGTCGAACTCGCGCTGCAGATGGTTTGGCGCTACTACCGAAGGTCGCCCACCGTTCTTGTACTTGCGCTTCGCATAGCCTGTTTGAGACCGAATGCCATCAGCACGCATCAGACGATATACCCGATTGATGCCGCATTCCTCGCCAAGCTCCTGCAAGTCGTCGTAGACCTTGCGGTAGCCATAGACGGCGCCGCTTTCCAGCCATGACTGCTTGATGTGACCAAGCAGCCGCCGATTCTCTTTGGTCCGTTCGCTTTCGGGATTGCTGCACCACACGTAATAGCCGCTTGGATGGATCTTGAGCATCTTGCACATGCGCTGAATGGAATGCAGCGCCTGGTGCTCACAAATGAAGGCGTACCTTACCCGGACGTCTTGGCAAAGTACGCCGCGGCCTTTCGCAGGATGTCACGCTCCTCGGTGACGCGCTTGAGTTCTGCCTTCAATTTGCGCATTTCCTCAGCTTGGGCATCGTTAGCTTTGCGTTCCGGCTCGGGAACGCTGTAACGCTTGGTCCAAGCGTAGATGCTATGGATGCTGACTCCAAGCCGTTCGGCAACCTCCGCCGCAGGATGGCCCCGATCAACCACCTGTCTGACTGCCGCAATCTTGAATTCTTCGGTATATCTCTTGCCGCTCATTGACTCTCTCCTTTGCCTTAGAATTATGGCTCAGGAGTATCTAGAATAGTGGTGGCGATTCAGATATCGCTGAGATGGTCAAATTAGCCAAAACATCTGGGGTAGGCGTCTGAGTGTCGTCCTTGAGCAGGGGCGTGCTGTGGCTAGTTCCGCTGGTCATTAAGCATCCCGAGTTGTCTCAAGAATTGAGTACAGCATGAAATTTTCTGCGCATGGTATTTTCTTATGGTATCCAGTCACACTTATTTTGCAACTGCTTGTTCTGTAACAGTTTTTTCTTCTAATTTATGACTGAGTGGGAGTGACAGAATATCAACTGTCGGTTCCTTCTGTATTATGAATAATGGCTCCAGTCGGGGCCATTATCTTGTGCGCCCAGCATGGGCGCAATCTTGGAGGTGCAAGTCCTCCCGTGAGCTGACCACAGCGAACGAAGTGAAGCGCAACTGCGGAAGGGCGACCGACCGTGGAGAGGAAGCGTGGAGCGAAACTGCGAGCCGATGGACAAGAATCGGATATAAGGCGGCGCCGAGCAGGGCGAGCGGGCAAGAAGCCGCGAAGCTCTTGTGGTCAAAGCGAGGCGACGTAAATCCGGCGGTTGTGCAGGGAAGGAATGCGTCCTTACCTGGGGAGATCTCGCCCCACGCCTGAAAGGGCGACGTTGAGAGACGGAGCGAGAAGTCAGCAGAGGCCGTAGTAGCTGGTTTTTTTTTTCAGTGAAGGGCCAAACGAGAAGGAGCGTTGACTGACGTGGCGATGGAAAGTGCACTGCATCAGATGCCCGCATCAGCGGGGCGGGACGCGGCAAGGCGAGGTGAAGCCTCGTCCTGCGTGGCCAGCGATGAAGCACAATCCCCGCACCACGACCGGGAAAACGTAGGGCAAGGCTTGTTGATGCAAGCGCTTGCGAGAGAGAACATGCAACGCGCGTGGAAGCGCGTGAAGGCGAACAAAGGTGCTGCCGGGGTTGATGGTCTGGATATAGAGCAGACTGTCGAACACCTGAAGCGCGCTTGGCCAGCGATCAGGCAGCAATTGCTAGCCGGCACGTACCGGCCCCAACCGGTGCGGCGCGTGGGCATACCGAAGCCGGACGGCAGCGAACGTGAGCTGGGGATACCCACCGTGACCGACCGTCTGATTCAGCAGGCACTGTTGCAAGTGCTGCAACCGCTAATCGATCCTACTTTTAGTGAACATAGTCATGGGTTCCGCCCCGGCCGAAGAGCGCGCGATGCTGTGCTCGCTGCACAGCAGTATGTGCAGGAAGGCTTCCGGGTGGTGGTCGATGTTGACCTGTCTAAATTCTTTGACCGGGTCAACCACGACATCTTGATCGACCGCCTGAGGCAGCGCGTGAACGACGCCGGGCTTACCCGGCTGGTTCGCGCTTATCTGAATGCGGGGATCATGGATAACGGAGTGGTGGCCGCACGGGCAGAAGGAACGCCGCAAGGCGGTCCGCTCTCGCCGCTGTTGGCCAATGTGCTTCTCGACGAGGTGGATCGTGAGCTGGAGCGGCGGGGCCATCGCTTTGCCCGCTATGCCGATGACTGCAATGTCTATGTGCGAAGTCGGAAAGCTGGCGAACGAGTGATGGACTTGCTCAAGCGTCAATACGACAAATTGCACCTGAAGATCAATGAGTCGAAGAGTGCGGTAGCCAGCGCGTTTGGCCGTAAGTTTCTGGGCTATGAGTTGTGGATGGCACGGAACGATGAGGTGAAACGCGCAGTGTCGAAAAAGGCGCGGGAAACGTTTCGGCAACGGATACGGCAGATCACTCGCCGTTCTGCTGGGCGCAGCATAAGTGAGGTGATCGACAAACTGCGCAGTTACGTGCTGGGATGGAAAGCTTATTTCGGATTAGCGCAAACACCGAGGATCTGGCATGCGCTGGATGAATGGATGCGACACCGGATGCGAGCGCTTCAACTCAAGCTATGGCGGCGTGGTACGACGATTTATCGCGAGCTGGTACATCTCGGTGCAAGCCATATGGCCGCGCTGATGGTCGCCAGGAACAGCCGTTGCTGGTGGCACAATAGTGGCGCAGCCATGAACATCGCGCTGCCGGTTGCCTACTTTGACCGTCTTGGCATGCCTCGTCTCACTTAACCTCAACTACTCGAACCGCCCGGTGCGGACCCGCATGCCGGGTGGTGTGGGAGGGGACCGGTCAGAACTGACCGCCCCTATCCCGATTTTGGGGCGGAAATCATGGCATCGGCTTCGCCCAGACTCACACCGATGTGCCGGGCGCAAGCCAATAGATGATGACCTAACGGCACGCGGCGGGTGCGTCCCGCAACGTCTGCCAATGGCGCCGCACCGATACGACCGCCCTCGTAGGTCACCATGCTTCCCCATAGATCCGCGAGCGCCATCGTAGCGCCGGTCTCACCCAGCAGGGTTCCTAGCAGCCGGTCTCCTGGGCTCGGCGCGCCGCCGCGCTGCACATGTCCAAGAACCGTTGCCCGGACTTCGCACTGGAGGCGCGCGCCCAGTGCTCTGGCTACCTTCTCGGCCACGCCGCCCAGTCGTTGTGGCTCTGGCGCGCCAGCCACCAGGCCCCGGAACGTCATTTCACCGCCGCGAGGTTTGGCGCCCTCGGCCACGCAGATCAGGGCGTTGCCCCGATGAGCAGTCCGCGCGGCGCAGACCGCAGCGATGGCATCCAGGTCGAAATCGATTTCGGGCAGCAGGATGATGTCCGCTGCACCGGCCAGGCCAGCTTCCAGCGCCAGCCAGCCGGCTGTGCGGCCCATCGTCTCGACCAGCATTACCCGGCCGTGGCTGGCGCCGGTCGTGTGGCTGCGCTCAAGTGCTTCGGTGACAGTGGCGACGGCAGTGTCGAAGCCCAGGCTGCGCTCGACGCAGGCAATGTCGTTATCGATGGTCTTCGGCAGCCCGATCGTGGGCAGGCCGCCTGCGTGCAAGGCGCTGGCAATCGCCATGGTGCCGTCGCCGCCAATGGCGACGACGCCGTCCAGGCCGAGCTCGCGCGCATAGCAGGCGACGTCGGAACTCCAGTCGCGCCCCTGGTAGTTGAGCGGGCTGACACGGTTGGTGGCGCCCAGCATCGTGCCGCCTTCGGCTTCGATGCCGGCCACCGCCGCGCGGTCCAGGGGGCGCACGCGGCGCTCGACCAGGCCGAGGTAGCCGTCTTCGATGCCGAGTACCTCGACCCCTTCAAGCGCCAGGGTCAGTCCACGGATCACGGCGTTCAGGCCCGGCGCGTCGCCGCCACCGGTGAGGACTCCAATTCGCTTCATGGGTTCCGTAGCGTTCGTGTCAAGGTACGGCAGAGGTATCGATGGTAAGGCGGTCGGCAACATGGGTGACGCCCGGGGCCATCCAGGCTGCACGTTCTGCTGCCACGCGCTCTGCCCATGAGTGTACGGTACCGTCAAGCACTACCGTGCCTCCGACGGCTTCAACCTTGATATGGGCGGCGTCGACGTTTGCAATGCGATGGAAGGCTGCAACGATTTGCCGCTGAACGTCCTTCGGTTCGACGGCGGGCCGCAACTCAAGGTGGTTCGCCACGCCGCGCACCCCGCGGATCGAACGCATTGCTTTCTCCGCCAGGACGCGTTGGTAGTTTCGCTCAACATGGCCTTCGAGTTTGACCAGGCCGTGGTCGACTACAACCTTGATGGTCGCGGCCGATTGTGGCAACTGGTAGACGAGCGCGGAGGCGCAGTCACGCGCGACGTCGGCGTCAAGGCGAGGGTCGCCGGCCAGCCGCACTTCGACATCGTTGGCAATCCCCGCCACCCCGACGACGCGCTCGGCCGCGTGTTCAATAAGCACCTTCTGATCGTAGCTATGAACGAAGCCGCTCAGTGTCACGACCTTCTCGCGCACGGAAACGGCCACATCCTTGGCGGCGGAGTCCGCTTCCCAGATCAACTGCTGCTCGACATATTTCTTGATGTCGCTATCGGTTAACATGATTTTCTCCTTTCACTGAGCGGCCTGGACATGATTCCTCACGTGCAGCATCTGCGGGCTTAGCGCGACAGCAAAACAGGAAGTGTTGCCATCGCCAGGATGGTGCGGGTCGCGCCGCCCAGCATAATCTCGTGGAGCCGGGAGTGGCCGTAGGCGCCCATGACCACCAGGTCCGATTGGGCGCTGTCGGCAGCCGCCATCAGTGCCTCGCCCACATCACCATCGCTGGCGATCACCTGGGTCTCGACGGCAACACCGTGGCGCGCCAGGTGCAGGGCGATATCGGCACCGGGTTCCTCGCCATGTTCATCATCGCCGATGACAGGGTCCACCATCGTCACCACGACGCGCTTTGCGTTGACCAGCAGGGGGAGGGCGTGCTTGATCGCACGCGCTGCCTGTAGACTGCCATCCCACGCGACCAGAATGCTCTGGCCAATGCTTGGGAAACGGCCGGCGAACGGGACCACCAGGACCGGGCAGCAACCATTGAGGATGACATACTCGGGCAGGCCCTGCTGGGTTGCTCCGGTTGCCGGATCGTCGCGGTCGGTCTGGCCCAGAATGACCAGGTCGGCATAGCGCGACTGCAGGACGAGCCCACCGTAAGGATCATCGTTGACCAGCCGCTCTTCATACGACGCCACGCCCTGGGCCTGGGCGAGTTTGGCATGGTCCACCAGGACTTGTCTGGCGCGTGCCGTAGCCATGTCGGCCAGATCGATTCGGATCACATGGTTTGGCAGCGGATCGTGGCCACTGTAGACATAGCGCGAAATGCCTGTCATCGCGGAGCACACGAGGTGGGCTTGCTGCTGTTCGGCGATCAAGGCGGCAAGCTGCATGCGTGTTGGCGCATTGCGGGACGCATCTGCGTGCAGAACGATGGTCTTGTACACGGCAACCTCCAGATCGGGTCAAGTCGGAAGGTTTCAGTCTGCTCCGCGTGCCAGCACCGAACCATGATCTGGATCAAAATCGGGAAGAAACAGTCCGGTGACCACTCGACGTGGGCAGGCGCGCGATGGCAAAGCAAGCACTGCTGACCCTGCTCTCCGGCTTGTCCAGTAATGAGCTGGCGTATGGCGAATTCAAGCAGTTGGTGAAGATCGACAAAGTGAAGGATATTGTCTTGTCGGAGCACAGGGTTTGGTGTGCGGTCGTGGCTGACGGCCTGTCCGCTGTCGTCGAGGCGCCGCGCGTCGCGCGCTTCGGTTGCAAACAGGCTTGCCATGCCAGTTCAACGCCGTGCGTGTGACCGATCCGAGGTGGCCGGCATCGACGAGGCGAAAGAAGAAAAAGGCGCGATGTGGCCGCTAGCGGGCGCCCCGAATAGCTTACTGTGCCATGACGACCCTGACGATCATGCCGATAGCGATGGCCCCGGAGACGAGGGCGAATGCGCGCTGCACACCGGTTCCGCCCACCTTGCCGGCCAGGGCCCTGCCTGCGAGCATGCCGAGCAGGGCGCCGCCGGCGAATGGCACGCCGAGCTGCCAGTTCACACGGCCGGCGGTGCTGGCGGCGGCAACACCCGAAGCGGACACCAGCGCGATGACCGCCAGCGATGTGGCGACGATCGCCTGCAGGGGCGCATCGGTGGCCTTCTTGAGTGCGGGGACGACAACGAAACCGCCTCCCACCCCAAGTAGACCCGAAAGGAAGCCAGCACCGAGGCCAGTGAGTGCGAGCGCGCGCGTACAAGGGCGGTTCCAGATAAAGCGTCCGGAGCGTGCGTCGAGCCGGCACGGTGGCGCAGAAGGCGTTGTTGCCACCGGCGTGTTGTGCAAGCTGAGGGTCTGCCTGAACATGCGCTGCGCAACATAAGCGAGAACGAGGGCAAACAGAACGGTTAGTGGAGCGTTGGGCAGGCGGTGGGCCAGCCACAGTCCTGCCGGCGAAGCGGCCATCCCCGCAGCGGCCATGAATGCGGCAGCGCGGTAGCGCACCGTCTTGGCGCGCAGGCCCGCCAGGGCCCCCGTGGCGGCCGAAACACCCACCGCCAGCAGTGCAATCGGCGCGGCTTGGGCGACGTCGAGGTGGAGGAAGGCGACCAGCAGCGGCACCGCAAGGATCGCGCCTCCTGCGCCGGTCAAGGCGAGAATGATCCCGACCACCGCGCCCAATGTGGTACTGAGGGACAGTGCATCCATCGCTTACCTGGCCGCAGGCGTGCCGTGCGAGCGCAGGCGCTCAGCCACTTCGAAAACCCCCATGCCGAGCACCATCGCCGCGACAAAGCCGGCTGCCTTGGCATAGCCCGCCCCCAGCGCCACCAATGCCGGACCCGGACAGAATCCGGCCAGTCCCCAGCCCACCCCAAACGCTGCGCTGCCGAGCAGCAAGCGGGGCGTGACCTGGGTATTGGCGGGCCAGCGCAGCGGCTGGCCGAGGAGTGAACGCGTGCGCCGGCGGGCCAGGGTGAACGCCAGCGCGCCGATGGCGATAGCGCCGGCCATGACGAAGGCGAGGGATGGGTCCCATTGGCCGGCGAGATCGAGGAATCCCTGAACCTTGGCCGGATTAGCCATCCCGGACACCATGAGTCCGATGCCAAACAGCAGTCCGGCAAGCAGTGCGAAAACGGCAGTCATATCAAGCTCCGATCAAATGGCGGCGAACAAAAACAGTGAGAAATCCGGCGGCCATGAATGTGAGCGTCGCGACCAGAGACCTGACCGAGCCGCGGGAGATGCCGCACACGCCGTGACCGCTGGTGCAGCCGCTGGCATAACGGGTGCCGGCGCCGACCAGCAGGCCGGCCAGGAGTACCTCCGGCCAGGAGGCCGAGATCTGGGCGACTGGGGGCTCGTCAAACAGGGATGCGGTGACTGGTGCGAACAGCAGGCCGGCCAGGAACGAAATGCGCCAGGCCATGTCATGGCGGGGCAAACTGAGCAGGCCGCCCAGGATCCCGCTGATCCCCGCAATGCGTCCATTGAACAGCACCAGTATTGCCGCCGCCAGGCCGATGATGAGTCCACCGGCCAGCGACAGCCAGGGCGTGAAATGGTTGACATCGATCAGCATGACTTCTCCTTTTGTCCATTGCTGCAAAACTGTTCATATAAGACGGTCATGACCGCCAGCGCTTGCGGGCTCGATACCGCGTAATAGATATGTTTTCCGTCACGGCGTGTCGTGACAAGCCCGTTCTCGCGCAGCACGGTCAGTTGCTGTGACAGGGTCGGTTGCCGGATGCCGAGTTGCTCCTCCAGCGCACCGACGGTTGCTTCGCCTTGCGTCAATTGGCAAAGCAGCAGCAGGCGGTCCTGGTTGGCGAGGGCCTTGAGCAGCGTGCACGCAGCGGCGGCGGATGCATGCATCGGCTCGAAGCTGAACGTCGTTGGGTCTGGGGTCATGGCGGATCTGTCCGAAGGATTTACAATATATCTTAGCATAGTATATGATAATGTATAGTGAAATACGACGAGGAGCCAGTCATGCAAGCCAATATCCAACCGTTCTTTGATCCGGCGACCTGGACCATCACCTATGTGGTGCATCAGCAGGGACGGCCCGAGTGCGCCATCATCGATTCCGTCCTGGACTATGACCACAAGGCGGGACGCACATCGAGCGACAGCGCGGACAAGGTGATTGCGTTTGTCCGCAGCCAGGGGCTGCAAGTGCAGTGGATCCTCGAGACGCATGCCCATGCTGACCACCTGTCCGCCGCCCCCTATCTCAAGCGGGAGCTGGGTGGGCGCATCGCGGTAGGCAAGGAGATCCGTCAGGTCCAGCAGGCGTTCAAGCAGCTCTTCCACCTGGAGCCGGACTTCTGCTCCGACGGTTCGCAGTTCGATCACCTGTTTGAGCCGGGCGAGGTGTTCAGCATCGGCGGCCTGACTTGCAAGGCCTTGCATGTGCCCGGACATACGCCGGCCGACATGGCGTACCAGATTGGCGACGCCGTGTTTGTGGGCGATACGCTGTTTATGCCCGATGTCGGCACGGCACGCTGCGACTTCCCTGGCGGCGATGCGCATACCTTGTATCGTTCGGTACGCACATTGCTGGAGATGCCCGCTGCCACGCGTCTGTTCATGTGCCACGACTATCCGCCGGAAGGCCGCGCGCCAGCGTGGGAAACCACGGTGGGGCAAGAGCGGCAGTCGAACATCCACCTCCACGACGGTGTCACGGAAGCGCAATTTGTCGCGATGCGCAAGGCGCGGGATGCCACTTTGCCGATGCCGGTGTTGATCCTGCCGGCAGTGCAGGTCAATATCCGGGCGGGCGAACTGCCGCCACCGGAAGCCAACGGCATACGCTACCTGAAGATCCCGCTCAATGCTATCTGAGCGCCCGCCGGTCATCGTGCCCAGCACCGGCATGCCCCCGATGGCTGGGCCAATGCCGCGCTGCAGGATGAGGGCGGACGCGATGTAGAGGCCGAGGCTGATGCGGTCGATATCTCCAACATTCTATGCTTGATGAGTCTCCTCAGCGTTGCGTATGAGAGCAGGGCGTTGATCGCTGGAGCTGGCGCTGGAGGTGGCGGTCCTGGGTTGCGGCGTGGAACACTAGCCACTGGCGCAATGCAGCCAGCGCTTCGATGGCGGGCGCCGGATCGCCCTGGTCAAGTGACGCGGCCGCATGGTGCAGGCCCGCCAGCGTGCGGGCATGCTGTTCACGGTGCAAGGCGCGATCGGCGCAGTCAAAGCTGTCCATCAGCGCTTCTTCATGGCGGAAATCCGCTTCGACCTGCGCGACGAGGTGGTGGAGGTGTGGCACTAGCTGCCCGGGGTGCAGTGCCAGCACGGCGTCAATGCGGCGTGATAGTTGTACGTGCAGCCGCTCGAATTCATTCGCGTCATGCAGGCGATCCGGACCGGAAGTGCGTTTCATAATCGACGCCCGCTCTAGTGCGCCATCAGCACCGGTAGGGTCGCTGTGGCCAGCACGGTGCGCGTGGCACCACCCAGCATCAGCTCACGGAACCGACTATGGCCATAAGCCCCCATGACCAGCAGGTCGCAGGCGCGATCGGCGGCCAGCGACAGGATGGCATGGCCGGCGTCGGCCGGGTGTGGCCGGTGCTGGATCTGCACTTTGACGCCGTGCCTGGCCAGGTACAGAGCCATATCCGCCCCGGGCTCGCCATCGCTGTGCGGCGCGCCGAACACGGCGAGCGTCACTTCCTCGGCGTTGCACAGCAGCGGAAGCGCCGCGGTCGCCGCCTTGGCCGCCTCTACGCTGCCGTTCCAGGCGAGCAGCGGCCGTTGGCCGATGCGGTCGAAGGTCCCGCTACGCGGCACCATCAGCACGGGCCGCCCGCAATGCATGACAACGTATTGCGGCAGGTCTTGCAGCAATCCGCCTTCCTCACGGTCTTCGGGGTCGGCCTGCCCCAGTACCAGCAGGTCCGCGTAACGTGCCTGCAGACACAGGCCGGCGTAGGCATCCTCGTCGGATTTGCGTTGCTCCCGCGAGGACAGGCCCGCGCGCGCGGCGATGGCATCAAAGTGGGCGAGCGCTTCTGTCGCGCGCTTTCCTGCGTGCTGCATGTAGTCTTCGATGAAGACGCCGCTGCCTTCGAACAGCCCTCCCGCGCGCATATAGCGCGGCACGCCGGTCAGCGCGACGCCGACCAGGTGCCCTTCCTGCTGCGCTGTGAGCTGTGCCGCCAGCGCCATGCGCGCCCCGCTGTTGGGCGCCTGGTCCACGTGGACTACAATCGTGCGGTAATTCATGATGTTCTTCCTTTCCGTATATGAGGTCAGACGCGTACGCGCTGTTCCACTTCCCGTTCGCGGCGCATCGCCTGGGCGAACAGTGTCAATTCGGCGCCGTAAGCATTGAGCAGGTCATCCAGCGAAATAATGCCGACCAGTTCGTCGAACTCGCCAGTCACGGGCAGCCGGCGCACCCCGTGCTTGCGCATCAGCTTCAGTGCGGAGATGGCGGGCTGGGTCGCAGCAATGGTATGCAACTGGGTCGACATCACTTGCGCGATGGGCAGCGTAATGGGATCGAAGTCGCGCGCCACCGCCACGATGGCAATGTCGCGATCGGTCAGGATCCCGACAGGCCTGTTCAGCGTTCCGTGTGTGATGACGACACTGCCGACGTGGTGCCTGCGCATCAGTTCGGCGGCATCCTTGACGGTGATGCTGTCTTGTGCCGTCACGACGTTGCGCTGGCATAAATTTGAGACGAGCAGTGGTGCATGCATGATGACCTCCTTGGTTGACGGTCTCAGTCTGCGCCTATGGTGATGCGATGCTCCATGATCTGGATCAATTGTGGAACCAAACCTACGGCAGAGCACTGTACTGCAGCGGACTTAGACAATTCAGGACGCTTTGACGGTTAACCACTACAGCGCCTGCCCGGCAAGCCCGATACCGCGGTTGGTGTTCCTGGACGATAATGCGATGGTGAGAGATGAGGGAGCAGAACCATGACGTGATGCAGTTTCGAGCTGCGCATGGGACGGGAAGACATCGGCGCTTATCTTGGCTTGACCGTCGAGAGCGTCAGCCGCCAATTGGCGGGGCCACGTCCCTATTCGGCGCCCTCGACCTTGTATCACCATGGCGGGTGATTCTGTTGCTGTGGTTTACACCGGTAAATCGCTGCAGGTCCAATACTGGTCCCATGTGCGCATGATGTCGATGAAGCGGCCGTATTCCTGGCACTTCGGCAGAAAGCCTGCCGCACCCAGATCGAAACTTGCGTCGCGGTCCTGCGATTCTTCCGAGGTGGTCAGGACCACGACCGGGATGCGCCGCAAGTGAGGATGTAGCTTGACGTGCCGCAGAAACTCCAGTCCGTTCATCACCGGCATGTTCAGATCCAGCAGGATGATGCAAGGTGGCGGGTTGTCGGGCGCTGCCAGGTAAGCCAGGGCGGCTTCGCCGTGTTCCGCATGTACCAGCGGATTGTCGACTTCAATCGTGCGCAAGGCACGTTGGACCGTCATGGCATCGACCTCATCATCTTCCACCAGTAAGATGGGGGAGACGGCAGTATGCATGGTTTTGCTCCCTGGCAACTTGCGTTGTTGGCGACCATGAGCCCGACCAGTGCTTCAGCGGTGGCCGCAGCTTTTTTGAGACTCTTAGTATTCCACAAAAACCTTGCAATACTCAAGGTAGGGGAATCCCTACGAGCGAGTATGTGGCGGCCCCCACAACAAGATGCTGGCATCCGTGATGACGCTTTTCCGCCTGTTCGCCTACCTTGAATGCAGGGCGAGTCGCACTCTCCACCACAGGGAGCACAGATCATGGACACCACGGCAAAGACCCCGGCACCAGTTGGCGGGTCGACATTTGTACCGCTGCCGGGCGGCGATCCGGCACCATTCATCACGCCGGAGCGGATCCGCGAGCAATTGGGATGGGCAATGCTGCAAGCAAGCTGGCGATAGCAGCTCCGACCTTTTGTGCGGTATCAGGCTCACCAGGGAGGCAACTATGTACCACGATATCCTGCTGCCGACCGATGGCTCGGCACTCTCGCGCAAGGCGGTGGAAGGGGGCATCCAGTTCGCAAAACGGGTCGGTGCGCGCGTGCATGGGTTTTATGTCGTGCCCCAGCTACCGCCCGATGCGCTGGATAGCATGCTGCACATGGCGCCTGACCTCGCGGAACGGCAAGCGGAGCTGTTCACGCGCATGGGGGAAGGTTACCTGGCGGAGATCGGCGAGATGGCGAAGGCGGCCGGTGTGCCGTGCGACTGCCGCAAGGTCGTCTCCAGCATGCCGCATGCGATGATCCTGCTGGAAGTGTCGCGCCTGGGATGCGATCTGATCTATATGGCGTCCCATGGCTGGAACGGCAACCGCGACCGCCTGCTGGGCAGCGTCACGCTGCGCGTTATCAATATCAGCCCGGTACCCGTGCTGGTCCATAAGTCCAATGTTCTGGTTGGCCCGCCATTTGGCGCGGCGTCGATTTAAGGGCGCCAGCCAACGACGTGGCGTCCATCCACCAGGCCGAGCACACGATCCGCCGCTTTGGCAAATTCATGGTCATGCGTGACCGCGACCACGGTCTGTCCCGCATCCGCCAGGTTGCGCAAGAGCTGACGAACATTGAGTGTCGCCGCAGAATCGAGGTTGCCCGTGGGCTCGTCCGCCAGTATCAGCAGTGGATCGTTGGCCAGTGCGCGCGCCAGTGCCGCACGTTGGCGCTGGCCGCCCGAAAGCTGGGATGGGAACTTGTGCGCCTGGTCGGCGATGCCTAACCGGGCGAGGAGCTCCATGGCATGGGCCGCGCCCGTCGTTGCGTCAAGCCGCCCCAGCCGCTGTATTGGCAACAGGACGTTCTGTGCGACGGTGAATTCCGCCAGCAGGAAGTGAAACTGGAACACAAAGCCCAGCTTTGCCAAGCGCATGGCCGCCAGCTGGTTGTCGTCGCATGCGCTGGTATCTTCATCTGCGAGCCAGACCTTGCCGCTATCGGGGCGGTCAAGCAGTCCAAGCAGGTACAGCAGTGAGGATTTTCCCGAGCCGGAAGGACCCATGATGCAGATGAACTCGCCGCGCTGGACCTCGAGCGAGACGTCATCAATCAGCGTCACCGGCACAGTGCCAGCCAGGCGCCTTGTCAGCTGTTCGGCATGCAGTACGGCGCTCACGTGGCACCCCGCAAGGTATCGACGGGCTGCAGCTTGCCGGCCTTGTTGGCCGGCAGGCAGGCTGCGCCGAGGCAGGCGGAGAGGGCGAATGTCACGGCCAGGAGATACTGTTCGGCGCCCCACCAGAGCGGCAGATGCACGACGTCGGTCACCCCCGGCGGTTTCAATTCGACCAGGGCCAGGAGATGCATCATCCCATAGCCCAGTAGCAGGCCCGCTGCGCTGCCCAGCAAACCGATGATGGTGCCCTGGTACAGGAAGATGCGGCGAATGTCAGCTGCCTGGAAGCCGATGGCTTTGAGGATGGCGATGTCACGCCGCTTGTCGATCACGATGGTGGAGATGGTGTTGTAAATGCCAAAAGAAGCCACTACCAGGATGGCGGTCACCACGCTGTACATGATGACATTGCGCACCTGGAGCAGGCTCAGGATGTCTTCCGATGCTTCGCTCCAGGACACGGCCTTGTAGCCGAGCTGCTGTTCAATGTCGGCCGCCACGCCGCGCGCGGCATATGGATCGGTCAGCTGGATGATGAAGCGGTTGACCCGGTCGGGCCGCGCCAGGATCACCTGGGCGCGCTTGAGCAGGGTGAAGGTTTCGCCCTCGTCGTAGGCGGCGTTGCCGGTCCTGAAAATCCCCACTACTTTCATGGTGCGCGTGCCGCCGCTGGCGGCCACCATATTGACCGTACTGCCCAGGCCGAGCTGGAATTTGTCGGCCAGCCCCTGGCCGATCACCAGTCCGTTGGGGTTGGCTGCCAGGTCGTCCAGGGTGCCTTTGACCATCTGCTCGTCGATGGTCGATACGGCCTGCATCCGCGCCGGGACGATGCCGGACACGCTGACCCCCTGCTGCTGGTCGGCGAAACTGAGGACGGCCGAGCCGCGCAGGAGCGGGGCAATGCGCAGCCCCGGCAGCTGTTCGATCGCGGCCAGCTTGCTGCGGTAGCTGCGGATGCCGCGCGTTTCGACCGGGGGCTTGATGTTGCTGATCGCCACCGCCGCGACCGGCCAGCGCAGCTCGGCCGGCTGTCGGCGTGCCGCGCGGAACTGGTCCGACACCGTGATGTGGGGGCTGTTATCGACCAGGCGCTTGAGAAAGTCCTGCTCGGAACCCCGCATCAGGGCGGAGACCGCAAGAAAGAATGCGACACCGAGCATGATGCCCATCAGCGACACCAGCGTTGAGCGGCGGCGGTGGCGCAGGTGGGCGAGGGCAATGGCCAACTGGACGCGCATCGGAGCCCCTACGACTTACGCTGGCGCACCCAGCGGCCTGCCCTGAGCGCCGGGTCATAGGGCGTGACGACGCGCTCGCTGCCATCCAGGCCGCGCAGCACTTCAAGCTGCTGTGGACCGCGTATGCCGGTTACGATCGCGCGGCGCTCCAGGCGCTGGCCGGCAACGATCCAGACAGCGTTTTCGCGTACCGCGCCCGGTGGCAGGAGCATGGCGTTGTCATGCCGGGCGACCAGCAGGTTGGCATCGACGGTCATGCCGGTCCGTAAGTCGCCAGGTGCAGCGAGCGCGATGCGGACACGGTAGCTGCGCGCAACGGGGTCGCCCTTCGGCGTGATCTCGCTTACCCGGCCGTCAAAAACCTGGCCTGGCAACGCGTCCGCGCGTAGCAGCACGGCCTGCCCGACACTGACACGGCTGATGTCTTCCTCATCGATTTCGGCGGTGACACGTAGCGGAGCACAGCACGCCAGCACAAACAGGGCCTGGCCCGGGGCAATATACTGTCCGACCTCGCCGTCACGGCGGATGATGGTGCCGTCTGCAGGCGCCAACACGGAGCTATGGCCACGCAACGCGCGCAGCCGGCGCAGGGCTGCTTCCGCTACGGCCAGCTCGGACTGCGCGCGCTGCGCCTCGCCGGCTGCGACGAAGCCGCGTTCGGCCAGCGCCTTGGCGCGTGCATATTGACTACGAGCAAAATCGGCACGGGCGCCTTGTTCAGCGACGCTGCCGGCCAGGTCGCTGTCATCAAGTCGTGCGAGCAGCTGGCCTTTGCGCACCAGGGCGCCCTCGTCGACGAGGCGCGCAGCCAGTTTGCCGCCGGCCTGCGGGGCGAGGGGCAGCATGACCGTCGGTTCCACTGAGCCCGCCGCGTAGATGGCATCGATCGCGGGACCGCGGCGCACCGGCGTGACCGTTACCTCAAGCGGCCCGGCAAAGTGCCAGGCGACGGCGCCAGCCGCAGCGAGCAGTACCGCCGCCGCTGCGGCGCCGAGGCGCCAGCGACCGGATGGTGCAGGTGAAACTGCCATGAGCGCACTCCAGCAATCACGAATGCCCCAGTGTGTGGGCGCGTGGCCGCCAAATCTATGACCTGGATCATGCCCGCCGCAGTTCCGCAGCACGGGGAGCAGCTGGGTGCGCCAGCTGTTGTTTCCATTCCGAATCGGGCTTGAATTGACCTTGGTCATGTTCAGCGCACCACGCAAGCGCTAAGGTCGGCCCATCACCACTGCCTGGAGGACATCATGGTCGGGCCGGAATTGCATGGTTTGACGAGTAGCGAAGCGCAAGCGCGCCTGGCGGCAGATGGCCCCAACGCGCTGCCGGTGGCGCGTGGCGGGGTCGTGTTGCTGGCGTTGCGCACAATACGCGAACCGATGTTCCTGTTGCTGATGGGCGCGGCCGTCCTCTACCTGGCGCTGGGTGACTGGCTCGAAGGCGTCGTGCTATTGGGAATGGTTGCCTTGAACATCGGACTCACCCTGTACCAGGAAGGGCGCAGCGAGCGCGCGCTGGAAGCACTGCGCGGCTTAAGCGCGCCGCGTGCGCTGGTAGTGCGCGACGGCCAGGCGCGGCGTATTGCCGGCAACGAGGTGGTTGAGGGCGACATACTCCTGCTGTCGGAGGGCGACAGGGTGGCCGCCGACGCGATCCTGTTGCAGGGCGGCGGCCTGCGCATCGATGAATCGCTGTTAACGGGCGAGGCGTGGGCGGTGGGCAAGCGTATGGCCGAGGGCGTTGTGGGGGCGCAGGGGCCAGGGGGGGGCGGAAACCCGGTTTTTTGGGGGGGGAGGCGGGTGGTGGAGGGGGGCGGCC